>DTWD01000572.1 GCA_012963185.1 Acidobacteriota bacterium | reverse complement strand
TCAACTTATTAGCTTTGTTAATGAATATTAATAATGGCTATCGACCAAATAAGCACGACAAAAACTCAGTTATTTTATTAGATGAATTAGCCAGTGAAATAATTCAAGAAGCTAAATCGTCAAATGAGTTGGTAATTACCGGCGATGGGCAAAAGTACCTCTTAGAGTTAGATGACGAAGAAATAATGGTAAGTGAGGGATAAGCAATGCCATTAGTTGAACAATTAAAACCTAAAAATAACAGTGCAGCTAGCTATTTTCCTGTTTCAGCCAACAGTGCAAATAATAAGTATGAATGGGAAACCGTTGTTGGCTTTTTTATCAAGTCATTACATAACATAGAGCTAGAGAAAACGATTAATACGCTAGATGACTTTAAGTTGCTTTGTAAAACTCAAATTACAAACAAACTTGATGGTGAGCCTTTTTGGCATATTATTGAGAAAATGTACTTCGACAACGAGCAAGTACTCAATATTTCGCCAGAAATGCAACGATTAGTGCAGGGTGAGGTCGTCGCCAGCACCTTTGACGAGCCACCATCTCGCCATGTCCAAGTCGCTGAAATGGTCATCGAAAAAGCCAAGCGACTAGTCGAACACAAGAAAAACGTTGTAATCCTGCTTGATTCGATTACCCGACTTGCCCGCGCTTACAACACGATTGTGCCTTCTTCGGGCAAAGTCCTTACGGGAGGTGTCGACGCGCACGCACTCGAAAGGCCGAAGAGATTTTACGGGGCCGCACGGAATATCGAAGAAGGTGGAAGCCTAACCATTGTCGCAACGGCGATTGTGGAAACGGGGTCAAAGATGGACGAGGTCATCTACGAAGAATTCAAAGGCACAGGGAACATGGAACTTCACCTCGAACGGAAGATCGCGGAAAAACGCGTTTATCCCGCCATTAACATTCGACGTTCAGGAACACGCCGAGAAGAACTTCTCATGAGCGAAGAAGAGCTCCAACGTGTATGGATACTAAGAAAGCTACTGCACGATATGGACGATATCGCCGCGATCGAATTCATGACCGATAAGCTGAAAGACACAAAGACCAACGAAGAATTCTTTTCGTTGATGAAGGGCGGGCGATAGAACCTCGGTCAACGTAGACGATCTTTAAGAGTTGCTACGACTGTCCGAGGGTCGGCACCATTGCTATTAACAACATTCTTGAAACCAAAAGACGCCGCAACTTCAGCGACGCGACTCGAAGGTACTAAAACTGACAATTGACCCGCGTTAAAATTCGCCTGCCTGAAACATAACTCAGCGATTCTCGAGAGCGCTTCGGCACTTGAGGCGACGATGACATCGCATGCGCCAACGTCCACGACCGGTTCGAGCAAAATGCGGCGGTACGTGATCCATGTACACACGCGAACCCCTTTGTCTGTGAGCCATTGGGCCAAGTCCGTACGTCCATCCGCACCCGCCACTATGAGCACACTTCCTGCATCAGGGTATTGTTGCTCGAATAGTTCCAAAATCCCCTCGGAAGAGGCTTGTGCGGCCTGAACTGGCTCAAGCCCTATCGATCGAAGAGCCTCAGCGGTCGTCTGACCAACGGCCACCACGGGGCCAACCGAACTCCATTTTCGTTCTATCGCGTGTTTCACGGCATGCTCCGATACAAACACGGTGATATCGAACTCTTCGGGCGGCGCCATTTCTTTCACTATCTCGGTTGTCAAGACAGGCGCGTTTATCGATTCAAACCCCGCCTCGGTTAACGCCCGCTCCAAGCGGGTTGCGCCTGGCTCGGAGCGGGTGATCCAAACGCAAGTCATCCGACGTCAATTAACTCGCGTGCACCCATAGCTAGCAATGTTTCCGCAGTATCTTCGGCTAGAGCAGCGCCATCTTCACCCTTTTTCTCGACGCGCAAACATCGGTCACCAGCCTCGGTCAGAAGCACCGCGGTAACGTGGTAACCCGGGTCGAGTGGTCGGCAATAAACACCAAGTGGCGTGGTGCAATCTGCGCCAAGTCGCTTAACTACCAGCCTTTCCGATTCGACCGCCATCGCGACACTATCGATGCACAATGAAGCAGCGATTGCCGCAATGTCTTTGCGTTCCTTCAAAAACTCAACGGCCAATGCACCTTGGCCAGCGGCAGGAACGCAGAAGTCGACATCCAGTCGTTGTCCTACTTCCGAGCTGAGACCGAGACGGTCGAGTCCCGCGCACGCTAGGAGTAGAGCGTCGAATTCACCGCGTCGAAGCTTTTCCAGCCGAGTCCCAACATTTCCTCGAACAGGAACAATGTCCAAATCCCGATTCTGTCTCACCAGTTGTGCGGTCCGTCGTCCGCTCGAT
>DTWD01000571.1 GCA_012963185.1 Acidobacteriota bacterium | reverse complement strand
GGGGGAGCTTTATTGGGAGACCGTATTCGCATGCAGGGCCACACACTAGATCCTGGTGTCTTTTTTCGGAGTATGGCGACAAGGGGACAGCTGGGAGGCTTGGCTCCTACGACACATGATGCGGTTAGCATTCTCGATGCAGCTGGTTTTGACATCGTAGTGATCGAAACTGTTGGAGTTGGACAAGGAGAAGTTGACATCAGTCGTACCGCGCATATGTCAGTCGTTGTCGTTGCGCCTGGTGCAGGCGATGATGTGCAGGCGATAAAAGCTGGTGTTATGGAAATAGCGGATGTCTTTGTTGTGAATAAATCAGACCGCGTTGGTGCAGACTGCACAGTATCTGAGATCGAAGCGATGTTAACGCTCGGTTCACCCAAACCCAACTCGGAATTGCCGGCGGTAATCAAAACTTCGGTCTTAAATGGCGATGGGCTTGATAAGTTGGAAGTAGCTATCTCTGAGTTGGTGAAGCGTGGTGGTATTGATGAGGCACGTGCACGTGCACGCGCACGTGCACGCGTTGAGGGGATTTTGTGTCGGAGAATTGGGACTGCGCTAGCTGAGGCAACAGTGTTAGAAGAGGCACTCGATCGGATTGTTTCTCGGGAAGTCGATCCTTATACGGCGGCGGAGAAGCTGGCGCAAAACATTTTTGGGAGTCATCGTTGATATGAAAGTTGTACTTGATCACATAGGCATTGCCGTCGACGATTTGGAAAAGGCACTTGAGTTTTATCGCGATGGCCTCGGCCTGGATGTTGACGTGACAGAGGACGTGCCATCTCAGGCTGTTCGTGCGCATTTTGTTGAGACTGGGAATGCTAAGCTTGAGTTGTTGGAGGCGACATCGCCGGAGTCTCCTATTGCTCGTTCAATTGAACGGCGAGGGGCGGGCCTCCACCATATTACCTTTCGCGTGAACGATCTCATCGAGGTTTTGGATTATCTCCGTGAACGCGGTGTTCAGTTGATCGATGATACTCCTCGAAATGGAGCACAGGGCTCTCTTGTAGCATTCATTCATCCGCGAAGTACTCACGGAGTTCTCGTCGAACTAAAGCAAGAGAGAACTGGCTGATCGGGAATTATGGCTATAGACGACAAGGTTCGGATTGGAATTATCGGCGGAAGCGGTCTGTACGACATCGATGAACTTACGGATTGCGAAGAACGAGAAGTAGAGACTCCGTTTGGTAAGCCTTCGGCACCGTATGTCATTGGAAATCTACGCGGCCATCGGGTCGCGTTTTTAGCGCGACATGGCAAGGGACACAGCATCCTTCCGTCGGAATTAAACTTCCGAGCGAATATTTTCGGACTGAAATGTCTCGGTACAGAATGGATTGTTTCTGCTAGTGCGGTCGGAAGTTTACAAGAGAAGTACCGCCCTCAAGATATTGTAGTTCCGGACCAGTTCTTTGACCGGACCCGTGGTCGAATTAGTACATTCTTTGGCGGTGGGATCGTTGCGCACGTATCGTTTGCTCACCCGCTATGCCCAGTGTTGAGTGGGATTGCTATTGATACTGCGACAGATGTCGGTGCTACTGTGCATCGAGGTGGCACCTATTTATGCATGGAGGGGCCACAATTTTCGACGTTAGCAGAGTCGAATCTTTACCGCTCATGGAATATGGACGTGATCGGCATGACGAATCTGCAGGAGGCAAAGTTGGCCCGAGAGGCGGAGATCTGCTTTGCGACGTTGGCTTTGGTTACGGATTATGACTGTTGGCATCCGGACCATGATGACGTCACTGTCGACATGATCATTGAAACTTTGCAAGCGAATGCCAAAATGGCGAAACAGATTATTGCAGACTTAGTTTCCCGGTTACCGGTGAGTCGCGAATGTAAGTGTGTGGACGCGCTGTCCAGTGCAATTATCACTAGCGCCGATTCGATACCCATGAAAACACGAACCGATTTGGCTCCACTGATCGAAAGGTACTTAAGTTAATGCGTCCTGTTTTAACCGTTGGTTCGGTTGCTTTTGACTCAGTTAAAACTCCTTCAGGTGAGGTGTCTCGGGTCGTTGGCGGCGCAGCGACATTCTTTAGCGTGGCAGCTTCGTTTTTCACAGAGGTAAGGCTTGTTGCTGTTGTTGGAGATGATTTTGGTGAGACGGAGATGAAGGTGTTTGGCGGTCGGAAAATAGATTTGGCTGGTCTCCAGCGCGTTTCTGGAGAAACATTTCGATGGAAGGGTGAGTACGGCGACGACCTTAATAGCAGGGAAACAATTTATACACACCTCAACGTTTTTGAAGAGTTCAGACCTCACATCCCTGATACATTTAGAGCGAGTCCTCTCGTTTTTCTTGCCAACATTCACCCGGCTCTCCAACTTGAGGTTCTTGAGCAAGTTCAAGAACCAGAGTTTGTTGCTTTGGACACAATGAACTATTGGATTAAGGGTGCGCTGGATGAACTAAAGACCGTTCTGCAGAGGGTAGACGTCGTTGTGATTAATGACGAGGAGGCGCGCCTTTTAAGTGGCGAGTCAAGTTTGGTTAAGGCTAGCCGCGTAATACGTCAGATGGGACCCTCTCGAGTTGTGATCAAGCGCGGCGAGCATGGCGTACTTATGACTGATCGGGATGGATGTTTCGCGACGCCTGGACTGCCTCTCGAAGATGTTGTTGATCCGACTGGCGCCGGCGATACTTTTGCAGGAGGATTTGTCGGGTATCTGGCATCTTCGGAGACTTTCACCGAAGATGTTTACAGGCAAGCTGTTATTTGTGGAAGTGCGATGGCTTCATTGTCGGTGCAGGATTTCGGTCTTTTTCGTTTGTTAAGTCTTGCTGACGAAGACATACGTGGGCGATTTGATTCTTTTAGGCATTTGACCTCTTTTGAGCAGCTTTGAGGCGGTCTGGCACGATTGCTTTGTTGTCGCGGTTATCTGTGTCTTCTTTGTTTCGTGAAATCGTAATATTCGTTGTTCGAGCGCAGTCAATAGAAGTTGCTTTTTTTGGTAGCGGCGATCGCGAGCCACCCATTAGAACGGAAACGTTTTGCGTTGCACCCTGAACTAAAGTTATCGATTGTGTCGAGACCTCTTGAGCCGGGTAAAGCAGTGATGGTTTGTGTGATGGCATGGGCTGTGCCTGGTGCGGGTCATTTGTGGCTTGGCCGACTGTCGAAAGGATGTATCTTTCTTGTTGCGTTGTCAGCTATGTTCAGTACCGGACTGATGCTTGAAGGCGAACTATTTTCCATCGAACCGTCGCAACCACTTGTGGCCTTGGCGGCGCTAGCAGATCTTGGCATTGGAGTGCCTTATTTTATTGCCCAAATGTTTGGTTTTGGAGTCGGTCGTGTCGTGGCAACGACGTACGAGTACGGCAACTCATTTTTGATCGTGTCAGGTTTACTAAACATGCTCGTTGTGCTCGATGTGTTCGATCTTGCTTTGGGTCGTAAGTAGGTCGCAAGCTAAGTACTAATGCAAAGCCATTTTGTATTAATGATTCTCTTTGCTGGTTTCGTATCACTGATTTTCGGAGTGTTAATGCGTGATGACCCGATTAAACAGTGTCGAACTGCTGCGGCTATCTTCGCTGGATTTGTTTTAGTGGGAATCTTATTTACCTGGTTGATGTACCCATTTCCTCTATGAACCCGCGGAACTATTCAGAGACAGCACAGCTGGTGTCCGCATGGGGGCCGTCTGCTTTTGTGATGGCAGCGATTTTTTATGTATCAGGCCTATCCTCTGTTCCAGTGCCCTCAGCGCTGCCTGATGTTGGGGTACATGCCGTTGCTTATGCTGTTCTCGGAGCGTCATTGTTGAGGGGATTTGCTGACGCACAATGGAGTCAGGTGACAATTAGAAATGCCTGGTGGGCGGTTTTATTGGCTGTCGTGTACGGAGCCACTGATGAATGGCATCAGTCATTTGTTCCAGGACGAACACCGGAATTACGAGATCTATTTGCCGATGCCGTAGGTTCTGCGTTCGGTGCGAGTGTGGTATGGCTGTGGGGTATAGTGTTAATCGATCGGTAAATTAGCATGGATTATCGGATGATAAGCGTTGACTTGGATGACGGGATCGCGACCGTTGTAATTAATCGACCGCATGTAATGAATGCCCTTGATCGGTTGACGCTTGATGAACTTCAACGTGTGACTCGAGAACTCGCTGCTAATGAATTGGTGAGGGTAGTTGTTCTAACCGGGTCCGGAGATAAGGCGTTCATTGCTGGTGCTGACGTCAAAGAGCTTTCGACATTAACGCCGATAGAAGCGGAAACACTGGCCCATCGTGGTCAGGCTGTGTGTAATGACCTTGAGCACATGGGCAAGCCGATTATAGCGTCTATTAATGGCTATGCACTCGGTGGTGGTTGTGAGATTGCCATGGCGTGTACGCTTCGAATCGCGTCTGAGTCGGCTCGTATTGGGCAACCGGAAGTTTCGCTTGGACTTATCCCTGGATACGGTGGCACCCAACGACTTGCTCGGCTCGTTGGCTGTGGTAGCGCCCTTGAAATGATGCTGACTGGCAAGCCGATTACTGCCGAAGAGGCTTGGCGCATCGGCCTTGTCAATAGAGTAGTTCCCTCCGGAGAACTGATAGGTGTCGTGCATGGTCTCGCTCAGCATCTCGCGGGTCAGGCTCCGGTCGCGATGAAGTACATTCTTTCAGCAGTTCGTGACGGTTTCGGAATGACACTGCGTGATGGATGCGCTATGGAGGCGTCACTATTAGGTCTGGTCGCTTCGACAGACGATTGGCGAGAAGGAACAACAGCCTTTTTGGAAAAACGTCGCCCGAGATTTACAGGTTCATGAAGGATATTCAATTTATTGACGGTGCAACTGATGCAGCACAGCTTCGTTTTGCGATTGTCGTATCCGTGTATCACCGTGCAATTACGAAAGCTCTTTGCGACGGGGCCGTCGAGGCTCTTAGGCAGGCAGGCGCCGTACCCAATGAAAAGTTTGATCCGATCACAATTGTTGAAGTGCCTGGCGCGTTTGAGATTCCTCTCGCAGCCCGTCTTGCAGCCGATACGGGTGTTTTTGACGCTGTTGTTTGTATCGGCTGCATCGTACGTGGACAGACGCCTCATTTTGACTTCATAGCCTCAGCCGTATCGCATGGAGTAACGATGGCTTCACAATTAACAGGTGTGCCGATCACCTTTGGTGTTCTCACCACAAATAATGAACAAGAGGCTGAGGACCGATCTAGTGAAGGTGGTTTTAACAAAGGGCGCGAAGCGGCACTTGCGGCTGTTCAGCTAGCGAACGTGATCGCACAATTGTCGCAAGGAAGATAGTGTGTTGAACGGGTCTGAACGGCGTACAGAGCGGCACTTGGGACGGGAAACAGCTTTGCAGCTACTGTACCAGTGGGAGGTTGGTGGTATTGGGGAAAAACAACGTGATGAGTCTCTCGTTCTGTTCTGGTTAGTTCATCCTGCACCTTCTTGCCGTCAAACGTTTGCCGGTCAGTTAGCACGTGGAACGTTTGGTGCTTTGAGTAAGATCGACCCTTTGATTGAGTGCCAATCTGAGAATTGGCGCTTATCTCGAATGGCCATTATTGATCGTCTGATCATTCGCATGGCCGTCTATGAATTATTAGAGAATGAAACTCCAGCAGCGGTCGTTATCGACGAGGCGCTTGAACTGGCTAAAACATTCAGCGGTGACGGCGCCGTAGGTTTTGTAAATGGCGTTCTTGATGGCGTACGTCGAGCGACTACGGATGATGAGGAAATAAGTGACTGAAGAACGGGATACTGACCAAAAACAACAAAGAAGGACTAATTATGAGGCACTTCAAAAGATTGGTGTCGATGTCTATCCTAGTCGGTTTGATAGAACCGATGAGGTCAGTTCACTCGTTTCTTTGCATGGTGAAAAGACTGGCGATGATTTGGAGAGTGAGCGCCCAGAAGTAAAGACGGCGGGAAGAATTGTAGCAATTCGAAGTTTCGGTAAAGCGAACTTTCTGGTTTTGGCAGACGGTGGTGCGCGGCTTCAGGTCTACGTAAGGAAGGATGCGCTTAGTGAACAAGATTTCCAGGTCTTTAAGGTGTTGGACGTTGGTGACATTGTCGGAGTTACGGGACATTTGTTTCGAACGCGTACGGATGAGTTGACGGTTTGGGCTAGTCAACTGGTTTTTCTGGCTAAGTGTTTTGAGCCACTGCCAGAAAAGTGGCATGGTTTGACCGATGTGGAGACTCGTTATCGTCAACGCTACCTCGATTTGATCGTGAACACGGTGTCTCGGAATGTTTTTGAAACACGCACCCGGATTTTGTCATTTCTTCGCCAGTTTCTCGATTCCCGTGGTTACTTAGAAGTTGAAACACCGATGATGCAGCCCATTGCTGGAGGGGCACTCGCTCGCCCTTTCGTGACCCATCATAACGCTCTCGACCTACCGCTTTATCTTCGGGTCGCTCCGGAACTTTACCTGAAGCGTCTTGTAGTGGGTGGTATAGATCGTGTTTATGAGATAAATCGAAATTTTCGTAACGAAGGTATCTCTACGCATCACAACCCTGAATTCACCATGCTTGAATTCTATGAGGCATATAGTAATTATGAGTCGCTGATGGTGATGACTGAGGAGATGCTAAGGGCGGTTTCGGTTGAAGTGCTTAACAAGAAGGATTGTGTTTTTGAAAACAATACGATTTCTTTTGAAGAATCCTTTCGGCGAATTAGTTTGCGTGAGGCTACGTGTTCGGTTTTAGCTGAAAAATTGGGGCGCGGTATTTCTACTGATGAACTACGAGACCGTAACGGTGCATCTGCCTTGGCTGCCGAAATAGGAATTGAGGTGGTGCCTGCAGCTGGTGCCGGGAAAATTACTCTCGAAATGTTTGAAACATTGTGTGAGTCGAATCTGATCCAGCCGACGTTTGTGTACGATTTTCCGACGGAAGTCTCACCTCTTTCTAAGCAACGCCCAAATGACCCAGATACCGTTGAGCGATTCGAACTTTACATCGGTGGGATGGAAGTAGCGAATGCATTTACTGAGTTAAACGATCCTGAGGAGCAACGCCTCAGATTTGAATCACAGCTGGCCGCTCGTGGCTCGGAAGACGATGAAGTGCACTCCATGGACGACGACTATATTCGTGCACTTACATATGGACTCCCGCCAACTGCTGGTGAGGGCATCGGAATTGATCGACTTGTAATGCTTTTGACCGATAGTCCTTCTATTCGAGACGTTATTTTATTTCCTCTGATGCGTCCGAAAAGAGATTCTTAGGAATTTGCGAGAATGAGTCTTCCGTTCGAGCTCTACGTCGCTATCCGGTATCTATTTGCTCGCCGTAAGCAAGCCTCACTTGCCAGCACTTCATTTATTTCGATTCTTAGTGTGGCGGTCGGTGTGATGGCCTTGATTATTGCTCTAGCTCTTATGGAAGGACTGTCGCAAGGGGTACGCGACCGGATTCTCGGTGCGCAGGCTCATGTGTTCGTTTATAAAATGCTGGGCCAAGGGTTTTCGGATTATCGAACAGAAGCAGAGCTGCTTAATCGGTTGCCTAGGGTTGTAGGTGCTTCGCCGGCTATTCAAGGGCGAGGCCTAGTGCGTACGCGACAAGGCGATGCGTTTATCAATGTAAAAGGAGTAGATCCATTTCTTGAAATTAATGTGACGCAAGTGGCTAATTCGATTGAATATGGTGAGTGGCTCGCACTCGATTCTTACGAAGGAGAATCGATGGGTGCGATCGTAATCGGTGAGGAACTTGCGCGCAGACTGGGTGCGTTTGTCGGCGATGAGGTCAGTATCGTCACGCAAACAGGATCATTATCTCCGATGGGCATGTTGCCACGGCCAAGGCAACTTGAAGTTGTTGGGATTTTCAGCCTGGGACTTTATGAATACGATTCAAGTTATGGGTACGTGTCGATAGATCTTGCTAAGCGGATCTTTCGTCAAGACCGCATCGACATGATGGAACTAAAAATTGATGATATCTATGCTTCACGAGACGTGGCGCAGGCGATTCCAGAAGCACTCGGTGCTGCATACGTGACGGATGATTGGACGCAGCTTAATCAGTCGCTTTATTCTGCTTTGTGGCTTGAGAAGATGGCGATTTCTATTGCGTTGGCTCTTATTATGCTCGTTGCAGCTCTTCACATCGTTGCATCGCTCGTAATGCTAGTGATGGAAAAAAGTCGAGACATTGCTATCCTAAAGACGATGGGTGCCGGTGTTCGGAGCATCCGCCAGATTTTTGTCTTGCAAGGGGTGATCATTGGAGTTGTAGGTACCGCTGTCGGCGCCGTGGCAGGGTATGTAATCGCGGTTGTGATGGACCATTATCGTGTTATTCGAATGCCACCAGATGCTTACCAAATTTCATACGTTCCTTTCGTTGTTGATCCCATCGATTTTTTAGTCGTGGTTGTATCTGCTGTTGTGGTGTGTCTTGTAGCAACGATTTATCCGTCACGTCACGCTGGTCGAGTAGATCCCGCCGAGGCTTTGCGCTTTCAGTGATGTGCGGCATTGTTATCTATGCCATTTCTTAAGGTGAGCGGGCTCTCCAAATCATATTTAGTTGGAGGAAAGCCACTTTCTGTAATTCATGACTTGGACCTTGACGTACATCATGGCGAAATGGTCGCCATTGTTGGTGCGTCGGGCGTTGGAAAAAGCACATTGCTTCATCTTTTAGGTGGCCTTGATCTTGCTCAGGCTGGTTTGGTCCAGCTAGGAGAAACAAAGATTTCAGAACTTGGTGATGACGCTGTTGTTCGATTTCGCAACCGAAATGTTGGCTTTGTATTTCAGTCCCACCATTTACTTCCAGAGTTTTCGGCTTTGGAGAACACAGAGATGCCTATGCGAATAGCTGGTATTTCTGCAGCAGAGACAAGAGAGCGTGCTTCGAATTTGCTGGTAGAGGTCGGACTTGAAGGTCGGTTGCATCATCGCCCTGGGATGTTATCCGGCGG
>DTWD01000570.1 GCA_012963185.1 Acidobacteriota bacterium | reverse complement strand
CTGGAGGCACAGTTCTCATTGAAAATGGCAAGATCGCTGCTGTCGGTCCTGATAGCCAAGTCGCTGTGCCCGCTGGTGCAAGAGAAATCGACGCTACCGGCATGTGGGTTACCCCTGGACTACTTGATGCGCACTCGCACATGTCGATTGAAGGAGGCGGTAACGAAGGCGCCGACTCCGTCACGCCTGAAGTCCGTATTATCGATGTAATCAACCATCGCGACGAGTCACTCTTTCGTGCGCTCGCTGGTGGTGTCACCACGATCAACGTCTTACACGGTTCGGCCAACACCATCGGTGGCCAGAACGCTATTTTGAAGCTGCGTTGGGGTAAGTCGGCAGACGAACTACTGTTTGACAACGTAACTCGAGGCGTAAAGTTTGCGCTCGGTGAAAACCCGAAGCGGGTGAGAGCTGTGGAACGGTATCCGAGTACCAGAATGGGTGTCGAATTCACATTGCGAAAGAGTTTTGCCGAGGCCCGTGAGTACCAGGCGAAGTGGGACGAGTACGAAGCAACCCGCTCACGGGGCGTGGATGCTCTAGCACCGAGGCGCGACCTGAGGCTTGAAGCTCTTTCGGAGATTATGAAGGGCAACATCCTTGTACATGCCCACTCCTACCGTGCCGATGAAATCTTAATGCTCTTACGAGTTGCGGAGGACTTCGGATTTAGAATTGCCTCGCTCCAACACGTGCTTGAGGGTTACAAGGTGGCTGATGAAATTGCAGCCCACGGTGCCGGCGCGTCAACGTTCACGGACTTTTGGGGATATAAAATGGAAGCATGGGACGCCATCCCATACAACATGTCAATTATGTATGAACGTGGGGTTACTGTCTCCATAAACTCAGATTCCAACGAACGGGTCCGTCGAATGTATGTAGAGGCAGCAAAAGCCGTAAAGTATGGTGGCGTGCCAGAGCAAGAAGCTCTAAAAATGATCACCTTAAACGCTGCGAAACACTTCGGAATTGAAGACCGGGTAGGCTCGATCGAAGTGGGCAAAGATGGCGATCTTGCTATCTTCACGGCACACCCCTTCTCAGGCAACACGCGCGTTCAGTACACGATTATTGATGGTCAGCTCTACTTCGATCGCAACCTCGTAGAAACCACCGAGGATGTGTTGGCAAATGTGGAACCCCTTGTCTCAACGGAGAGTGTTACCGAAAACACCAATCGAATCATCGACTGGACACCGCCCATACTATCGCCTATGGTGCGCGCTCAGGTGATGCCTTCTGGTTACGGCGATGTCACTGAACCAGTAGTGACCGCCGATACAACCCCAATCGCTATCGTTGGCGGACGCATTCTAACAATGACCGGTACGCCAATTGAGCGCGGTACGATTGTCGTTCAGGGCGGTCGTATCACTGCGGTCGGTGCAGACGTTGAGGCCCCAGCGGATGCCCATGTCATTAACGCCGCCGGTATGACGGTCACCCCAGGCATGATTAATGCTGGAACGGTGATTGGACTTTCCGAAATCGGATCGATCGCAGCAACAAACGATACGTCTGAACTTGGAGAAATCAACAGTCATATCAAAGCATCAGTGGCGATTCACCCCGATTCAGAAATGATCCCAATCGCCCGAGCCAACGGAGTGACAACAGCCATTGCAGCCCCACAGGGTGGACTCATCCAAGGTCAAAGTGCACTCATTGACATGGCGGGCTGGACCCCAGCCGAGGTTGTCGCGCGCAGTCCGCTTGCTATGCATATCGATTTCCCAGAGCGTGAAGGTAGCGGTGGCTTTGGCGGTGGAGGCCAAAGTCAAGAACAAGTCGACGCGCAATTGGAAACGCTTCGACGGTGGATGTACCGTGCCCGTGCCCACGCAGGAGCCCTTGCAGCCGAAATGGTCACTGTGACAGACCAGACTTATACTCTCGACGCACTCGTTCCTGTTGTGTTAGGGGAACTACCAGTAGTACTCGACGCATCGAGCGAAGAAGGCATTAAGTCGGCACTGGCGTTCATTGAAGAGTTCCAGCTCAGGGG
>DTWD01000569.1 GCA_012963185.1 Acidobacteriota bacterium | reverse complement strand
CCCGCCTGTCCGGACTGCACGCGACGGTCCCAGGCGGCGATATGCGAATCGAAGTCGCCGAGGGCATCCGGGATCTCTCGAGTAGCCCTGTTACCCAGCGCGTGGCATCCGGTGCAGCCGTCCGTATTGACCACCGAACGGATCCACTCGCCCTGGCTTTTGATGTCGGGCGAGATGCCGTTACCACCCGGTCCCGTACCCGGGAACTCACTTGGCGGAGGGAGCTCGAGCAAGGCGAACCAGTGCAGGGCCGGATAGTACTCAGCGGCAGCTCTTGCGTTGGCCGCGACCACTGCCGTTAGGTCGAGCGCATCGCCTGGCTCGGCCTGGACTTTGTCGGAATCTACCAACCCGTAGCCACGGACCCACAGGTCATAGGTAGCCTGCGGTAGGTCGGGAATGAGGTACCGACCTGTATCATCTGTCACGACGATTTTGATATGACGTGTTGGTAAATCTCGCGTTTCGGCGATGACCCACACACCTGCTTCTGGGCCTCCCGGACCGGTGACCACGCCTGCGATGTCGTCACTATCCATCGGGACTGTCCCGCTAGTTGCTTGGCCAGAAGCCAATGTGACGACCGAAACCACGAGGACCGCGATGACGGTCCCAATGAAACTCAAAGAGAACACGTTCCGTGGCATTCTCGACCTCCTTCTGCACTGTGACAACGAGAGCTTGTTTTAAAACTACTCCGGTCGTGCGGGCAACATCTCCCAGTAAAGGTGTCCGCCGGTGTTTTCACCATCGGACGTTCGAGGACGCCCGCCCAGCCTCAGGACGGCACCATCGAGCTGGTAGAGCCGTTCAGCATCGGTCGGCAGCACGCTGGGTCGTGGACGTCCTTCCTGGTGGTGGACGACGTAGGGGGGGACAGCACCTTCATGGACTGTGAAACGCCCGAAATACCCGCCGAAGCTCCGATACGCTGCGAGAGCTTCCTCCGGTGTGGGTGTAGCGCCATCGTAGGGTGTCCGTCCCTCTCGAGCCATGAGGTGAACCATCATGTGCCCGGTCGGTGTGTAGATAATGTAAGAGCCGGCGCGACTCTCGTTCCGTTGCCCGTGCGTGACCTGGCGGCCTTCTCTCTCCGTGTAGCGGTCCGTATATAGGAGTTGGCGGAAGCCGACGAACTGTTTGGCTTCGTTCGAAAGTGGGACCTCTGGTAGTCGCTCCCACAGGACGCGTCTCGCCGCCTGCTCCTTGCTGCCATCGGCTGCCGCTGGGGTGAGGATGAGCCGATCGCTCTCAAAGTCGTAAAAGCGTTTCGCGTCGACCTCGCCCCCAGGGTTAATCTGCCCGATTCTGTGGTGGACGACGAACTTGCCGTCCTCGTCCTCATCAGTACTAAATGGACCGTAGTAGGCCGTGTAGCCCTGCAGGGCTGCCTTTGCCTCTTGCGCGGTCGGCTGGGCCCCGGTGAACGGTGTCCGGTCGTTCGGCATGACGTGTACACCCATATAACCGGTGTCGCTGTATGTGATGTATCCGATTGAGTTGAAGTTCGGTGTCGGTTGCCACGTCCCGTTCGCGTCTTTGGTCTCGCGGCCGATGAGTTGGTAGGTCCCGACGAGCTTTTCTCGCTCGCTTTCCGTCTGAGCCGATTCTTCGTCTGGAACAGATTTCTGACTAGGGACAGCAGCAGCCCCTCGCAAACCAACTATCGCAGGTAGGCATACAACCAGTACGACAATCAGGACACTCTTCACATGCCGCATATCGCCCCTCCTTAAAATTAAAGAGCGAGAAATTACTCGTCCACCACTCTATTCTCTGTGGAGAGCAACAGCATATCACTCTCACCTTGCAATGTTTTCGTCGTGCCTGTATACACACATTAGATCTATT
>DTWD01000568.1 GCA_012963185.1 Acidobacteriota bacterium | reverse complement strand
TACGGTGCTGATCGGTCAGTAGTCGGATCAGCATGTATTGCGGTCGATTTGTGTCTTGGTACTCGTCAATCATCACGTAGCGAAATCGATTGGCGTACCGCTCACGAGCGTTTGTCGATGTTTCAAAAAGCGTGACCGCTTTCAGCAATAGATCATCAAAGTCGAGGGCGCCACTTGTGCGAAGAGTCTTGAGGTAGAGCTCGTAAACGGCGGCGAGCTGGTCGTCACCAAAGCTGTGACTGTTCTGCCGAATATCCGCCGCGCTTTCCATCCGGTTTTTGGCATGACTGATTCGTGACAGCAAAGACCGTGGGGGTGTGATCTTGTCGTCAACGTTCAGGTCGCGCATGGCCTGGCGCACGGCACTCAACTGATCGACAGAATCGTAAATTACAAAATCACGGGAGAGCCCAATCAGCGGCGCCTCGCGGCGCAGCACGCGTGCACAAAAGGCATGAAACGTTGAAATCCACAACCGGGGAGACTCCGATTCAAGCAATTGTTCAACGCGGCCCCGCATTTCCTCAGCCGCTTTGTTCGTAAACGTGACGGCAAGCACTTGGTCGGGTTCGGCGTGCCCATCTCCGATTAGGTAGGCCAGGCGGCAGCAAATAACGCGTGTTTTCCCTGACCCAGCCCCTGCCAAGATCAGGAGTGGGCCGTCACGATGTAAAACGGCCTCACGCTGTTCGGGGTTCAGTTGATCTAGGAACGACATCTACTCAACGGTGACTGAGTGATACAAAATGGTGATTTAATTATCTGAGGAAACTTTTTGGGTTTCGTCTTTCTTTGCCCACCTTGTAATTACAACCCAGGCATATGCTGTTACTGCAATCGTTAGCACCAACCAAATGTAAAAATTCATTTCCATAATTTTCTGCTTTTAATTCATTGTTTTGTATTACTCCACCGTGACACTTTTTGCGAGATTTCTGGGCTGATCCACATCACAGCCTCTTAGCACAGCGATGTGGTACGCCAACAACTGGAGTGGCACGACCATGGGGATAGGCGTGAGTAATGGATGGGTCGACGGGACGGGAATCAGGTAGTCCTTATTGGGTTCAAGAAATGCCTCGAACGCATCGAGTGGAGCATCGCTAAGCACAATGATCGCTGCACCGCGCGTTTTTGCCTCCTGTAAATTCCCCCGCATTTTTTCAAAGACTTTGTCTTGAGGGACAATAGCCACCACCGGCAGGTTTTCGTCAATTAAGGCGATCGGTCCGTGTTTCATTTCACCTGCGGGGTAGCCTTCAGCGTGAATGTAGGATATTTCTTTGAGCTTGAGTGCGCCTTCTAACGCAACGGGATAATTGATTCCCCGGCCGAGATACAGAAAATCTGAACTCCGATAGAATCGTTTCGCAATGGATTCAATAAGGTGGTCTTGCTTGAGTACTTGTTCGACGAGACCAGGGAGGCGCGTCAAGGCGTCAATATGTTGACGTGTCTCATCAGCGCCAAGCTCGTTGCGAACTCTCCCAAGGTGTAACGCCAACAGGTTCAAAGCAACGAGTTGGGACGTAAAGGCCTTCGTTGAGGCCACACCAATTTCTGGTCCGGCGTGGGTGTAAATAATCCCGTCAGCATCGCGGGTTGCCATGCTTCCCACTACGTTACAGACGGCAATGATTTTGGCATGTTTTGTCTTGGCTTCACGTAATGCCGCGAGGGTATCGGCTGTCTCTCCAGACTGGGTAATGACAACGGCTAGTGTGTTGTTAGTGCCGATTGGATCGCGATAGCGATATTCCGAACCGTAGTCGACTTCTACCTGGATACGCGCAAGCTGCTCAATAAGAAACTTCCCAACAAGTGCTGCGTGCCACGATGTACCGCAGGCGAGAATAATGACTTTATCGATGCTCTGTAAGGTTTGGTCGTCGAGTTTAAGTTCACCCAAAAAGACCCGGCCATGCTCTTCGTAGATGCGGCCAAGGACAGTTTCTTGTAAGGCCCATGGCTGCTCGAAGATTTCTTTTCGCATGAAGTGTTTGTAGCCGGCCTTCTCTGCCATTATGGGGTCCCACTGAATCCGCTGCGGCGAAGCGGAAACGGTTTGGCCGCCATAGTCAGTAAATTCAACGCCGCCGTGTGTCACGATCGCCATTTCTTCGTCCCCAAGAAAAACCACGTCTCGCGTATGGCTCAGAATAGCCGGTACGTCCGATGCGACAAAAAACTCTTCGTCGCCAAGTCCGACGACAATCGGAGGGCCGTTTCGAACAGCCACAATTTTGCCAGGGTCGTCAGCGTGTACGAGCACAATTCCGAAAAGACCTCGCAGTTTCTTGAGCGATCGGCGCACTGCGTTTTCGAGTCCGTCGTTTTTGAATTCACCTTCGACTAGATGCGCGATGACCTCGGTGTCAGTTTCAGTTTCGAAGGTATGTCCCGCCGTCTGTAGTTCGTGTTTGAGTTCAAGATAGTTTTCAATAATGCCGTTGTGTACAACGACGATTTTTCCGGTGCAGTCTCGATG
>DTWD01000567.1 GCA_012963185.1 Acidobacteriota bacterium | reverse complement strand
TCATCGCTCGAGCCAAGTCTCTTGCAACAGCAGTGACATATTTGAGATCTGCTGATCCGTCTTCGCCTTCCGGTGTTCCTACAGCAATAAAGATCACCTGAGCATTCTTAACCGACCGGTTTAGCGACGTCGAAAAACGTAATCGCTGCTCCTCTTGGTTCCGATCAACCAGTTCATTTAAACCTGGCTCGTAGATTGGGATCTTTCCTCGTTTCAATCCACGAATTTTTTGCGAATCGTTATCAACGCACACCACCTCATTACCGTTTTCGGCGAGACAAGCACCCACTACTAATCCGACATAGCCAGTTCCAATAACCGCAAGCTTCATCTCAGCAAAGTCCTAGTTCGTGACCTCAAAAATCCGTAACGCTAACACGCATGGTACCATCGCGGCGAACGTGCGTGTATTGATTGACTATCGGCCGGCCCTCCGTAATCGAACAGGAGTTGGTGAATTCGTCCACCAGTTAGTCTCCGCGCTCTCGGCAGCTAGACCGATCGGAGAACACAATCCGGAACTACTTGAAATAACAGCATTTAGCGCTTCCTGGAAGGATCGACTTCAACATAGCCACGGATTGCCTAAAAACATTCAAACGGTTGACCGAAGGATTCCAGTCACCCTGTTAAACCTTGCCTGGCATCGTCTCAACTGGCCTCCGGTGGAATTATTGACAGGGCGAGGTTACGACGTCGTGCACTCTCCCCATCCGCTATTACTTCCGGCGCGTTCCGCTGCAACAGTTATTACAATTCACGACCTTGACTTTTTAGACCACAGTGACCGGTCTAGCAGTGAAATACGCCGGGATTACCCTTCGTTGGTCAAACAACATGCCCGAAGGGCAGATCAAGTCGTCGTCCCATCTCATCACACTGCCGTTGAAGTTGAGCGTCGACTCGGAATTTCAGCCAATATGATTTCACTCTGTTGGAACGGTGCGCCTGACTGGTCACCGCGAAGTCGTGTACCAAGCAACGGTCATCTACTGTTTGTTGGAACATTAGCCCCACGAAAGAATGTTAACGGTCTTCTTGACGCGTACGAACTACTGCTGTCTCGTCGGCAAGACATCCCTGACTTGGTAATCGTCGGTACAAAGCCAGACGAAGCACTGTGGAAAACACGGCTTAAGCGGTCGCCATTGGCCGGTCGTGTACGCTGTCCTGGATATGTCGATCGTGCGACTCTAAAGGCACTCTACACGGATGCTCTGGTTTTGGTCATGCCGTCGCTCGATGAGGGTTTTGGCCTTCCCGTCTTAGAGGCGATGACTATAGGTGTGCCCGTCGTAAGCTCGAATCGAGGTGCTCTACCTGAAGTATTGGGCGAGGCAGGCCTACTCGTAGATCCAATGGATGCATCGAATATAGCGGAAGCGATAACTCAGATACTGACCGACAAAACATTAGCAATGCAATGTATTACACGTGGTATCGACCAGGCACAACTCTTCACGTGGAAAGCCTCTGCCCAAGCATTGTGTGCAGCGTATCAAAAAGCGATAGCCGTTCGAGAAGCAAGAAGTTAACGGAAACCTACAATATGAGAATTGGAGTCGATGGTCGAGAACTTTTTGGACAACCAACTGGTACCGGACGCTATCTAGACAACTTATGTCGGGAATGGGCACTGCTTTCTACAGCGAAAGAATGCGAAATCGTCGTCTACACCCCAACCCCGCTTAACTCGGGCTCTTTGGGTGACAACGTTGGTGCCAAGGTAACGCACCGAGTGGTGCCCGGAACAGGCAGTGTCTGGTGGGAACAAACCGCCCTGGCTAATCAAGCAAATTCTGATCATCTTGATGTCTTTTTCGGACCTAGCTACTCGCTTCCTTTACGAATCGCCATGCCGAGCGTGGTAACCCTTCACGATATTTCCTTTTTCTCCCACCCTGAATGGTTTGGTTGGCGGGAGGGCTTTCGACGTCGTTGGCTAGCCCGTCAATCGATAACGCGAGCACAAACAATCATTACTGTCTCTGACTTTTGCAAAAAAGAACTCCTCAATTATCTAAACGTTGAGCCAAGTGATATCAGTGTCATTTATAATGGAATTTCATCAAAAGCACTCAATACACCGTCACTTCCTGATAGCACCGAACAGATTATTCTCTATGTTGGAGCCGTATTTAATCGACGGAATCTCCCAACGCTGATTTCCGCATTCGGACACATCGCCCGACGACTACCACACACACATCTGGTAATTGTTGGACCAAACAGAACCCAACCACGCCAAGATCTAACGAAACTTTCCGAGACACATGGAGTCGCGGACCGCATTCAATTTCTTTCGTATGTTGAAGAATCTGAGTTAGCCCAGCTCTACCGTGATGCGTCAGTTTTTGCTTTTCTGTCTGAGTACGAAGGATTTGGCATGACTCCCCTCGAAGCACTGTCTACAAACGTACCAGCTCTCGTTGGTGACACCCCTGTCGCAAGGGAGGTCTATAAAGGCTCGGTGCTTTACGTGCAACCTACAGACGTTGATTCTGTAACAACCGGTCTACTAGAGCTACTCACCAACACTAGTCTTCGGCACACGCTACTCACTAATGCTAAACCAGTTCTGGCGGAACTCACCTGGGTCCGCGCTGCCCAAAATACATTAGACGTGCTAATGACTGCCGTAAAGAAGTACCCCTCATAATGACGGCAGAAAGCGACTTCCGCCTTACTATCGTTATCGTCAGTTACAACACACGAGACACATTAGTGCGTTGCCTCAAAGCCTTGCATGCGTCACCACCAAACGTCGCTCATCAGATAATCGTCATTGACAACGCGTCAAGTGACGGAACAGTAGATTTGATTCACGCAACATGGCCATCGCTCCGAATCATCCAAATGGGCTTCAATGCCGGATTTTCAGCGGCAAACAATGCAGCAATCCATTCCTCTCAAAGCGAGCTCGTGCTGTTACTCAACAGCGACACTGTGCCTGCGCCGAACAGCATCGATAATCTTGTGTCTGCGCTTGACGACAACTCTGACGTAGCCGCTGCTGGGCCGAGACTTGTCAATTTACTTGGTCAAGTCGAATTGTCCTTCGGACGAATGATTTCCCCATGGAATGAAGCATGGCAAAAACTAATCACTCTCGGTATCACCAAACAACTTCCATTTGTCACTAGTTGGCTAAAACGACAAACTCATACTACCCACTATCCGGATTGGATAAGCGGCGCTTGTATGCTTGTGAGACGCACAGACGGTGACATCGTCGGATGGCTCGATGAACGTTATTTCCTCTATACCGAGGACGTAGATTTTTGCGCTGCGCTGCGCGCCGTTGGCCACCGAATCTTGTTCACTCCGAATGCCGAGGTAGTCCATATCGGTGGCCAATCCGGCTCAAATGATCCACTAGCGACTCGCTATCTTTACCGAAAAAGTCATCTTGCCTTCTACGCGAAACATCATCCACGATGGCACGCGCCTTTACGTTGGTTACTTCGACTCCGGCATCAGCTGCCCCCACCTGAATAAACATACTGACAAACGGTAGGCGGCACCTTCGTTATAGTTAAGCGTGCGAGTAGCAATTGACGTCAGGAAATTGCACGACTACGGAATTGGAACATACGTCCGAAACCTTATTCGTGAATTAGCACGAAAGGACAAGACGACCGAGTACGTTCTTCTTTGCAGGAAAAATGACCTCGAACAAGTCGCCTCTCTTGGAGCAAATTTCACTGGCCATGCTCAATCCGCTTCAAATTATTCTCTAACTGAACAAATTGCGATACCAACTAGCCTATGGCGTAGTGGCGCGACACTTTTTCACACTCCTCATTATGTGTTACCACTCCTGACACCGTGTCGATCTATTGTGACTATTCACGACTGTATCCACTTAAAGTTTCCGCAATATCTACCAAATAGAATCGCGTACACATACGCATGGACAAACTTGTGGAGCGCAACCCGCAAAGCGCGGCGAGTGATAACCGTATCTGAATTCTCCAAGAAAGATATAGTTCAATATTTCGACATACCAGAAGAAAAAGTAACTGTTATCCCTAACGCGATCGACGAGCGTTTTAAAATTGCACCGAGCGAAATTGAAATGGCGCACTTGCACGATCGGTATCAATTGCCAAACCGATTCGTAATGTATGCTGGCAACATAAAGCCGCATAAGAACATTGAGCGCCTCATCGATGCTTTCGCGCTTGTTCACAAACGCGGACTCGACGACGTTGGACTCCTAATAACTGGCAGTGAGGTATCTCAATACTCTAAACTTCGCCGCGCAGTGCACCAGCATGGACTGCGCAAGCATGTGCGGTTTCTCGGTTTCCAGACCGAAGCGAACTTGGCGGTGCTTTATCGACTAGCAAGCGTCTTTGTAATACCGTCTCTCTACGAGGGTTTCGGGCTCTCTCCACTAGAAGCATTGGCTAGTGACACACCAGTTGTGGCATCCAACGCTTCGTCACTACCAGAAGTTCTAGGTGATGCGGCAATCCTCGTAGATCCGTATGAGGTGAGCGCAATTGCAGACGGTATTGTAACGGCCCTAGAAGATAGCGACGTAATAAGCGACCTTAAACAAAAAGGCCGTGTCCGCGTCGAGCACTTTTCCTGGGAGCACTCGATCAATCGAGTCAAACAAATCTACCAAGAAGTCGGAGCCGAACACTGAGCAGGCAACTGGGCATACCACCGGCAAATCTAGGCTCTCTTCGAGTAGCCGTGGTTCATGATTGGCTCACAGGAATGCGTGGTGGCGAAAGTGCTCTCGAGCACATCCTTACGCTCGTTCCTGACTCACAATTATTCACGCTTATACACACGAGCGGCAGTGTGTCGGCTCAAATTGAATCTCATCGACCTCGCCATACGTTTGTGCAGTACCTTCCATTCTCTAGAACCCGCTATCGAAACTATTTGCCGATCTTTCCCGCCGCTATAGAGCAGCTTGATCTTGACGATTACGACATTGTAATCAGTACAAGCCATTGTGCCGCGAAAGCGGCCATCCCGATAGGTAGGGCTCGCCATCTCTGTTATTGCTTCACCCCGATGCGCTACGCTTGGGATCAATTCGATGCCTATTTTGGTGTTGAACAAGTAGGCCGATGGCAAAGTAGCCTATATCGCATAGCCATGAACCAGTTAGCGAGGTGGGATACGGCTACTGCAGGACGAGTAGACCGCTATGTCGCTATTTCACAATATGTTGCGAGCAGAATAGACCGATACTATAATCGAGAGGCTAAAGTTATAT
>DTWD01000566.1 GCA_012963185.1 Acidobacteriota bacterium | reverse complement strand
CGGCATCGTTCGTCTATCTAGTTCACGAGGCAGGTATTAAGTCGCTGACAGCGCCGCGGCGTTTTCTTAAGGTAACACGTCCAATTGCTCTCTCTCGTGGTGATAAGCGAATCGCGGTATATCCGTCTGATCACTTTAAGGTTACATATAGCATTAGCTTTGATCATCCGTTACTACGTCATCAGTCTCGAACCCAGCGTGTGACGGAAGATTCGTTTATAGAGGAAATTGCTCCAGCGCGAACATTCGGATTTCTGAATGAAGTTGAACAGCTTCGTAAAAAAGGTCTTGCACTAGGCGGTTCACTGGATAACGCAATTGTTCTTGGTGAAACTGGTGTTCTGAATAACTCTTTGCGGTTTGAAGACGAGTTCGTTCGACACAAGATTCTTGATGTAATCGGCGACCTCGCCTTAATTGGCCACCCGATTATTGGACATGTTGTTGCTCATCGTGGTGGACACAGACTTCATGCAAGTTTTTCTCAGAAAATCCTTGAGGATTCTGATGCATGGAGACTGGTCGAGTCAGTTCTTGACCCGGCGGAAGAAATGCAGCCGGCTGCTACGCCGGATGTAAATGACCCTGTTCCTGCCGGCTAGCTAATGCTCAGCTAAGAAACGTTAGTGTCTGAAGGCCAATAACCTGCCGACGCGTCATCTGTTACAAGCATTAGACAGATTGGATCTAGAGATGTTTGTGGCTTCGACACAGACAAGTCGATACGCCTACAATGCCGCGTTCTCAGTTGTCTTATGACAGGTTTCGTTTTTACAGGCGATGCGCTAACTTGCGACGGTGTAAACCTTTCGGAGGTGGTCGAAAGTGAAGGGACACCTCTATATGTTTACAGCGCTGCTCTGATAGCCGAACGTTACCGTGCACTAGATGCGGCGGTTGGAGACTATCCACATCGAATACATTATGCCCTTAAGGCGAATTCAGCATTAGGTATCGTCCGGTTGATCTCTCAAATTGGTGCTGCTGTTGATGCAAACTCATGGGGGGAAATTGCGGTGGCGTGCCGCGCGTCCGTTCCACCTGAAGACATAGTTTTTACAGGCGTTGGAAAAACGGATGCAGAACTTACGCAGGCGGTAGCTTTAGGTATTCAAGCGATTAACGCCGAATCGATTGGTGAGTTAATCCGTATTAATCAGATCGCGATATCACAAGATAAACGTGCCCGAGTTGCAATTCGGATTAATCCTGATATTGATGCGAAGAGTCACCCAGGGATTTCGACAGGTAGTCGTGCGCACAAGTTCGGGGTACCCCTGCATGATGCCGGTCCACTTTGCAGAGAGGTTGTTGGGTGGAATGGTGTCCAACTTGTCGGTGTGCATGCTCATGTTGGTTCTCAGATTACGACTATTGAACCTGTAATAAAGGTAGCGAACACTATTTCTGGATTTGCACAGGCTCTCATAGCTGACGGTTTGTCTTTAGAACATATCGATCTTGGTGGAGGCCTCGGAATTTCGTATGACGGTAATCCGACTTTGCCGGTTGAAGAATATGCTCGCGCTCTTCTTGATGCAGTAGCACCAACGGGATTGACCTTAATACTAGAGCCTGGACGCTGGGTGCTTGGTCCGGCGGGTGTATTACTGGCAAACGTCGTTGACGTTAAGGCCCAAACCAGTGGGCGTTATTTTGTTGTTCTTGATGCCGGGATGACTGAATTGATGCGCCCGGCGTTATATGGTGCTGTTCACCGAGTTGAGCCGTGCATTCAACGAATGGGGCCAGAGGTAATTTGTGACATCGTGGGGCCGATCTGTGAGACGACAGATGTAATTCGGCTCGGTCACACGATGGTTCTTCCAGAGGCAGGCGATGTGTTGGCTATCTGTGATGTGGGGGCCTACGGGGCAGCGATGGCATCAAACTATA
This sequence comes from Acidobacteriota bacterium, assembly GCA_012963185.1. The sequence goes on along the minus strand of DTWD01000566.1, from coordinate 6,686 downwards.
ATCGTCGCGCGCTTCCCGCCGAGGTGCTAATTACAGAACGTCATTCTCAGGTTATCAGAAGACGGCAAAATATAGACGAATTACTCGCGTGTGAACAATGATTAGCGAACGGTTTCTTTTAGGTAATGGACAAGCATTATGTTAGTTGCCATCGAAGGTCTTGATCAAAGCGGGAAAGAAACACAGGCACAGATGCTTCGTGACCACGTCCGCGCTTCGGGGCATAAGTCTAGGGTTGTATCGTTTCCCGACTATGGAACGTCCATCGGAGAAGAAATCGCGAGAGCCCTTCAGGGAGAGCGAGAGTATGGTCCTGAAACCATGCAGTTACTTTATGTTGCGAATCGTTTCGAACGAAAGGCTGACATTGAGCGATGGAACGCTGCCGGTCTTATAGTTTTGTTCGATCGCTATGTCGCGTCCAGTATCGCCTATGGGGAAGCTCAAGGACTTGAGTCGAAGTGGTTACAGACGTTACAAGTCTATTTACCCCAACCAGAGTTGACCCTTCTATTGGATATTGCTCCTGAAACGGCGCTGGCGAGAAAGTCAACCGGACGCGATCGATACGAAAGCGACTTCGCGATGCTAGAGCGCGTACGAGCGAGCTATCTGCGTCAAGCAGCTGCCCAGCCTGACTGGGTTTGTATCGACGGAGAGCAGTCGAAAGATACCGTTGCTATTGCTCTTGCAGAGACTCTTGAGAAATCTCTAACCAAAACTTCGTAACGATAGTTTTTTCGGACCGTTGTTTCGCGCCTGTGTTTGAGATGTTTCCGCGCTTTTAGCTAAAAACAGCTACCCGGCTATTGGACGGGTTGGCTGGATCGCAATTCGTTTCGCGCTTCCCCAAAGTCGCTCTAGATCGTAATGCTCTCTTGTTCGTTCAGTAAAGATATGGATGATAATGTCGAAGCAATCCATGAGTACCCACTCAGCGTGGTCGTACCCTTCCATGTGGGTTGGTCGCAGCCCTTTCGCTTTGAGACTTAGATCGATTGCATCGGTGATGGCTTTGACCTGTCGGTTACTTTGACCAGATGCAACGACAAAAAAATCTGTAAATGCTTCAGTATTACGAAGGTCAAGAACAACTAAGTTGAATGCCTTTTTGTCCTCCATCGCGTCGATTACTGTGCGCACGGGTAATGGTAGTTCGCGTACGGACCTTTGTGCTTTGTCAATCATGGCAACACGGTGGTTTGTGACGGATCAGAATAAAGATGATGTTTCGAAATGTATGACGTAACGCCTGTTGGCAGTAGTCCTTCAGTGGATTGATTTCTGGATAAGAGTTCCCGAATATCAGACGATGACACATTGCGTGTTTTAGCCTCAACCAACCAGATTAGCGTCGAATTGGTCGTTTGTTCCAAAACGGTATCGCGGTCAGTTTGCGTAGTTATTGTTCGCATGCGCCCAGACAAGCTTGGTAGTTTCTTTCGAAGTGCTGTGCCACTGAGCTCTGAGCGGGAGATGACGACGAAATGGCTTTGTTCAATTAGCCTTGGATAATTATGCCATTGCTCGATTTCAGAAAAAGCGTCGCTTCCTATGATGAAGAACAATTCCTGAGAACTGTACCCGCTCTCTGAAAGCTGCTGCAGTGTCAACGATGTATATGACGGTGAAGATGAGGGCATTCTTAGTTCGATGTCGCTTACTCGAATGTCTGGAATATCTGAGGTAGCGAGTTCAGACATGGTGAATCGGTGATGCCAGGGAACTTGTCTTGTCGGAATCTTATGTGGCGTGAGACGTGAAGGGACAATTACGACCTCATTAAGCGCCAAGGCCTGTTGAGCAGCTAGGGCTGCGTCGAGATGACCCACATGGATGGGGTCGAACGTACCGCCGAGAATGCCTATTCGCGATGCAGATATCACTCGAATGTTTGTAGTTTCAAAGGTAGAGTTGCGTCAGTTGAAGAAGAATCATCATGTTGTCTAAGTGCAGCCCATATTCCTTCTAGGAGCCGCGAGAGACCTTTTCCGGTAACGGCTGAAATTTCATAAAGCGGCAGGCCTGTTAGCTTAAGTGCGTCTCGAAGTTGTTCCAACCGTTGTGGTTCGTCGAGCGCATCAATCTTGGTTGCCACAACGAGTTGCCGCTTTCCCATCAATGGTGATGAGTTGCCATCTACCGATTTCAAAGAACTGTTTCCACTCGCAAATTCTCTAAGCTCGGCTTGGATCGTTTGGAAGTCTTCAGTTGGTTCGCGCCCAGTAGTCGATGTTACATCGATCATGTGGACAAGTACTTTCGTTCGTTCGAGGTGACTAAGGAACTGATGTCCCAACCCTTGACCTTCGTGGGCGCCTTCGATCAGTCCGGGTACATCCGCAATCACAAAATCTCTTTCGTCGTCTATGCGGACCACGCCAAGATGCGGGGTTAAAGTGGTAAATGGATAGTCGGCGATTTTGGGACGTGCCGCTGATAGGCGTGAGATGAGTGTAGATTTCCCGACATTTGGATAGCCAACAAGTCCGACATCAGCGAGAAGTTTGAGTTGAAGTCGCAGCGCGAAGACTTCGCCATAATGACCCTTTTCAAAGCGTCTCGGAGCACGATTGGTTGCACTGCTAAAACGCTGATTGCCGCGGCCACCAAGGCCACCTGCGGCTGCTTGCCATACCTGCCCAGCTTCTGAAAGGTCGACTAGCTGCAGCAGCGTGTTTTCGCCGTCAGGCAGTTCAGACTCATGTTTTGAAAAGACCATTGTTCCAGTTGGGACGTCCAGATAGAGGTCGTTACCCGACTTACCGGTTCGATTTGAACCTTCTCCGTGCGAGCCTCTTTGCGCCCTGTGAATGGGGTGGTACTTAAAATTCACGAGGGTATTGAGATCGTTACTCGCTCTCAAGAACACAGAGCCACCATGTCCACCGTCACCACCATCTGGACCGCCACGCGGCACAAATTTTTCTCGGCGAAAGCTAACGCAGCCGTTGCCTCCGGAACCTGCTTCGACCTGTATGTCGACGCTGTCGACGAACATTCCCAATCCAACGATAGGGTACGAGGGTAGATTTAAGCTGGAGTATCCACAGGGACTATGCTAATCACGCGACCTCTCGAACCATGGTCTTCAAAACGTACCCGCCCCGGCGCGGTGGCAAAGAGGGTGTCATCTTTGCCCAAGCCAACATTTAAACCTGGGCGGAAACGACGACCACGTTGTCTAACGAGGATGGCTCCACCTAGAACGATGTTTCCATCGAAACGCTTAACCCCGAGTCTTTGAGCCTGACTATCGCGGCCATTACGGGAGCTGCCTTGGCCTTTCTTATGCGCCATAAATGCCTCTTGAATCGTGAACTGACAACACTTGATTTCAGGTTGCTTCAATACTGGTAATGCGCACTTTAGTTAACGCTGTTCGGTGACCGAGCGTTCGTCTCCAGGCTTTCCGACGTTTTTTGCGAAATACGCGAATCTTTTTGCCACGTCCTTGTTCGTCGACAATGCCTGTTACCGTGGCAGTGTCAATAAACGGCTGTCCAGCCAGGTGGCTGTTGTCTTTATCGATGAACAGCACCTGGTCGAAAGTTATCGTGTTACCAACAGGCTCATCGATATGATCAACAGTAACGACTGCACCTTCTTCGACTCGAACCTGCCGGCCACCACTTTGAATGATCGCGAACACTTAAAACCTTTCTATTACACGTCAACCCGCTCCTCGTGGGGCAGACGGTGGTCGCTAGTCAAGTAAAACCAAGCCAGTTAGCTTACTACTCTTAATTCTGCCTGTAAAGACGCCAGCAGTGTGTAGCAGCGGCTGTTTTCAGCGAAGCATTAGTCGCGTGCCACGAATACTTTGGTCAGCCAAGGCGCCAAGAAAAGACGGAATTAGTCTATCCATAAGCTCAAAATACGAAGAGAGAGCTGGTGTGTTATGGGATAAGTCGTACAGTACCTCTTCTCGATAACGCTCAGTGTAGAGGGTTACACCAGTGTTTCCATCGATGAAGATGAATTTTGGACTAAGAATGAATCCTCTTCGGTCTCGGTAAGCGCGCATTGGAACCACTCGGCGACGACCGAAATCATCGTAGATCTCGCGTTCCCGAGAGATCATCCCGGCGCGCTGATGCGACGTAAAATAAACACTACCGGTAACAATGAGTGGATTTTGGTGTTCTTCACCTAGTTGACGCCAATAACTCACGTTCGCAAAGATGGATTCATAGGCCTCAAGGTCCTCTTCACTGAGAACGTCATCTTCTTCTTCTGGGTCTCTGGGTTGGTTGTTCGTTTGTTGGGCACTCCGATCGAGGCCATCAGTGTTGTCTGTGACTACGTCTCCTTCGATTTCAGCTATTGCGATTAAGTCGAGTACTTCAGCGTCAATAACATCAAGACGAGATTCGTTTCGTAGCTGGCTTTTAAGGAGGCGAGCCGTTTCTAAATTACCGTCAACGTCATTAGAGCCACCGGCCAAAAAACCTGCCACTAGAATTCGCTGAAAGCGAGAGACTTCAAGCTTTGGTTGGAGAGGTGTTTCTATCGGTACCTCATAGTAACTTGTGCAGGCTGAGGCAACGAGAAGTAACAATGCGCTAACGGTCGATTGCTGAAAGGCGGTCATAGATTTCCATGAAGAGGTCGTAATTCTGTTGGATATTGATATCGTCTGGCGATAAGTCCATCGCTTCTTCGTACGCATCGAGAGCGTCGTCAAAAAGCCCCTTTTGTTCGTATGCGATTCCGAGGTTGTTCCAGGCGGCAGAATATGTGGGATCAATTTCGGTCGCTCGTTTCCAACGGTAAATTGCTTCGTCCCACAGTGCCTGCCTAGCTACCTTGTTTCCAAATTCAACCTGGGCGCGTGCATCAGCCGTTTCGTCTGCATGGGCAACGGATGCGGCCATGACGAAGGTTACTGCCCCAACGATTCCCAGAGTAGCATTTCGCATTATCTTGACCTACACAAAAAAAAGGTTCTCTTCGCAATATAACGAGGTCAACCGGCTTCGGCAAGGTCTTTGATTATTAACTTTGTTTTCCACGGTCAAAGCTATCCGTTCGTTCAAATAGGTCAAAGTTCTTTGTGACTGCTGACGATAGGTACAAAAAGTAATGCATTTTAGGTGTGTTGCGTGGTCTTGGTGTGCTGATTTTGTTTCCGGGGCCGAAAATGGATTTCGTTTTGTTTCCACGGTTCGATCTTGGTCGTACTCCTAGAAGTTGTGCTAATACTGTTTGAGTACACGCTCAAACGTAACCTTGCGAGCATGGGAAAGTAAGATTTTCACAGCTGCCTGGCAGAGTAGTGGTAACTTAAATCTCCTACAGGGTAGTCTGATAGGACTGAAGAGAGAGAACAGATGGCGAAAACTCTTGTTATCGTTGAATCGCCGGCAAAGGCTAAGACGATAGGCAAATATCTTGGGAAGGACTACAAGGTCAAGGCCTCGGTAGGGCATGTACGTGATCTCCCGAAGTCTCCCAAGAAGGTTTCTAAGGATGGTCGTCCGTTGGATGAGGGAATCGACACAAACAACGGTTTTGTACTTGATTACGAAATCACCAATGAAAAAGTTATAAAAGAGTTGAGAGCCGACGCAAAGGGTGTTGAAGAAATTTATATCGCAACAGACCCTGACCGAGAAGGCGAAGCGATTGCATGGCATTTGGCCGAACTACTCAGTTCCAAACGAAAGAAGCGAAAAGTTGGCCGTCTGATTTTTAACGAGATAACCAAGCGAGCCGTTTTGGAGGCACTCGAGAACGTTGGTGAAATTAATCAGCGCATGGTTGATGCCCAACAGGCTCGTCGGGCCGTCGACCGACTTGTTGGCTACAAGTTAAGCAAGCTATTTTGGGAGAAAGTTAGACGTGGATTAAGTGCTGGTCGGGTTCAATCGGTCGCCTTAAGGCTGATATGTGACCGTGAGGATGAGATTGATGCGTTTCAATCTGAGGAGTATTGGCATGTATTCGCTCAACTTGCAGGCGGATCGCCACCAGAGTTTCAGGCCAAACTCGCCAAGAAGGGCAAGAACGCCGCCAAGATTGAAAACGAGGAACAAGCAAACGCGATTGTGGCAGACCTTGAACAATCTGAATTTATTGTTAGTTCTGTCGCCACCAAAGAACGTAAGAAGTCGGCAGTTCCACCTTTTACAACAAGTAAGCTGCAACAGGCGTCTCGGTCACCGGTACGAAAAACCATGATGGTTGCGCAGCAACTGTATGAGGGTATTGAGTTGCCGGGGGCAGGTGTGGTCGGTCTCATTACGTACATGCGAACTGATTCAACGCGGGTGTCGGGCCAAGCGATTGGAGATGTGCGTGAGCTCATCGTGAAAATGTACGGTAAGGAGTTTGTTCCGGAAAAACCCAATAGATATAAGACAAAGAAAGATGCACAGGATGCCCATGAAGCGATCCGTCCGACCTCGACTGCATATGATCCAGAAACTGTTCGACCGCACTTAACGAATGACCAGTACTACCTCTACCGCCTGATTTGGAATCGATTTGTTGCATCGCAGATGCTGCCGGCAACTTTTGACGATACCACCGTAGACGTATCAGCCGGTGAGTACTTATTACGTGCCAAGGGATCAGTGCCCAAATTTAGTGGCTGGATGGCTGTTTATGGAAAAGATACGCCGCAAGGGGATACCGAGAAGGTTGTGCCGTCATTGGAAAATGAATCTCGCGACGGAAGCGGG
>DTWD01000565.1 GCA_012963185.1 Acidobacteriota bacterium | reverse complement strand
TCACTAATGGATTCGCGGTGTCGAAGTCTCCCAAGATCGCGTCGGGTCGTTCTTGAGGGTCGAGCAGGACGTTCGCCATCAAGGTCTCTTGCCAGCGGGTATAGATGTCGAGGTGGCAGTCGCGACACGCAGTTGAACCGGTATAGGCATTTATGGTGTCACTGTCAGATGCCGGCGAATTCTGACCGGTACAAGAAGAGCCGAGTACGGCAGCCATTATCACCAAAAGACGAACCACGAACGTAGGTTGAGACACAGACATGAGTCTCCAGTGTATAACTGGTTGTCTTATGTCGGTTGTTTCTGGTCCTTTAAACATGCGGCTGGTGGTGTTTGTCGTCACGGGCTTGTCTGCCGCGGTGTCCGTTGTGTCAGCTCAGACAAACGAGAGTCCCCGTTGCGCCGTGGTTTGTGCACCCGAATTGAAGGTTGAACCGAACATCACGTTCGAGAATGTGTTCGGTCGGGCACGTGTCGAACCACTCAATGCTGGGACGACCGGGGAGTCGAGTAGTCTTCAGCCACGCGAATCAGCGTTCGAGATGGTACTTGCCCTTGGGATTCCGACTGAAATTCCACGGGTTGGGATCACACTTGAAACTATCTTTTCACCGCTTGGAGAATCGGACATAAATCCCTTTACTGGCGTCACACGGTCCGATCTCAATGGTGCGGTTTTTCGTGACAACGGACTTGAGTTTGAGTTAGAGCTCAACCTTGACTGGTTAACAGCACGACAAACGGGGGGTTGGATCGAAAGTCATTTTGATATCGTCGATAAGTTCAGTCCCGCAGAACGCCCCACCGACCGCAGCGCGTATACCCACAAACTTAATTTTGAACTGGATACGGCCTTCCTGATTTTTAAGTGGTTACCGGAGGGCAACTGGCTAAAAAATGTCGAAGTAGAAGGCTCGCTTGATTACGTAGCTACCGGATTACTCCAGGCCGGTGACATCCATGACAACGTCCGTTATCTGCAGGATGCGAGCCGCTGGTCGTTTTCGCTGGTTGCGGTTCTTCCGATTGCCCCCATGTTTCCGTAGCGTAATTCTGACGGTAATCTGCATGAAATTTCGCCGTTTGGTTTCATCCGGGAACCCTATTCATCGCATTCAAAAGATACAGACCTGTAGAATAGCGACGACGCAGTCCTATTGCGGGTTGTGTGAAGAGCACTGAAGGCGCCGGGAGTTCCTACGTTTCTGCGATCCGTGTCCCTCCCGTTTTGTCACGAGTCAATGTATCGATTTTTCACTAGGACGATGTTCGTCGTGTGCGCAGGTGTGGCTGTTGCTGCGCCTGCTGGTGGGCAGCCCGCTCAACCACTTATCGCGATCGAGCCATTTGCGAATTTGTCTGCGCGTGTCGAGGACGACTGGCTAGCGCGCGGTCTTGCGGAGACCATAAGCGCGGACTTGGAGCAGGCTGGGACGCGAAGTGTCATTACGGCAAGTGCTGGCACTGAAGAGTCAACAATAGCCACTCTCCAACGCCGAGGTCGGGAACTCGGTGCGGATTGGTTTGTAACGGGGACATTTCAACGCAATGGTCAAAGTTTTCGTGTTACGGCACGATTAACTGAATTGTCGGTCGGGGCCACGACTGAAAGTGTGGTTGTCGATGGAACAATCGATGACATGTTTGCTTTGCAGGATCGAGTCGTCGCGGGATTACTCGCCAAAGGTATGCCCTTCGGATCATCCGCAGCACCTATTACTCAGGGAAATGACATTTCAGAGACCGAACGAGCGGCGGTCGAGGAACCGGTTCGGCCGAGCGTTTCAACGGTCGTGTCTGAGCCGGTTGACCAAAAAGTTCAGGTGCCAGATGACTTTGTTCCATCTTCTGTGGGACCAGGCCGCAATCGCACGGACGATACGTTACCCGGTCTGTCAGACGAGGCGTTCGGCATTCTGCAAGGCCGACCTCGGGTCCGGCCCATGCGAACCGATAGTCCGCCGACGATTGATGGGCGTCTTGATGACCCAGTCTGGCGTTCGGCCACCATGCTCAGTCAGTTTGTGCAACAGGCGCCGCTTGATGGGGCGCCAGCGACGGAGGAGACCGAGATCTACATTGCGTACGATAGCGACAACCTCTATTTTGGGTTTTATCTGCACTACGCTGACCCGACCATCATGCGGGCAAACCGCGTCGATCGTGACACCGCCTATTTGGATGATCTCATGACGGTTTACTTTGATACGTTCATGGATCAACAACGAACCTACGACTTTGATGTTAATGGCTACAACGTGCAAGGAGACGGGATCCTCAATTCTGGTGGGCGTAGAGGAAGAATGAGCCCGATTCCTCCAGCGGATCGGTCATGGGACACACTTTTTTATAGTGGTACGCAGATCGTGGCAGATGGATATACCGCGGAGATGGCCATCCCGTTTAAGAGCATTCGCTACCCTCAGCAGGCACCAGGTGTTGAACACCGATGGGGGTTTCAGATCGTGCGTGAAGTGAAGGCGAAGAACCAGGAGAGCATTGTGTGGGCACCGATGTCTCGTGACGTCCAGACGTTTATGTCACAGATGGGAGTGCTTGAAGGGATGACTGACCTCTCGACGAGTCGGAATCTTGAAATCTTGCCCACAGTGACGACGGTTCAAGCGGGTTCACTCAACACCACCGGCGACTTCGTGAATGACACAACGCCGGAAGCGGGCCTAAACGTTAAGTACGGCGTGACATCTAACCTCACGGTTGATTTCACGGTTAATCCTGATTTTTCCCAGATCGAATCCGATCGTCCACAGATCGACGTGAACCAACGGTTTCCACTCTTTTATCAAGAGTTGCGACCGTTCTTTCTTGAAGGCGCCGAGATTTTCGAGTTTGCTTCTCCGATTAATTTTGTACATACCCGAACAATCGTTGACCCAAATTTTGGCGGCAAAGTAACTGGTAAGGTCGGTCGCACGACGCTTGGATTTCTTGTGACAGATGACACGGCGGCCGGTAAACGGGATGACCCGTCCGATCCGGCGTTCGGACAGAACGCAAAAGTCACGATTGGACGGGCACGATACGACTTGTATTCCGAGTCTCACATTGGCGCGACCTTTACCGACCGCGAATTCCTGGATAGCTATAGCCGAGTAGCGGTGATTGATGGGCAGTTCCGCCTTGGGCAAGCCACGCGTTTGAATTTTATTGCTGCCCAATCACAGCATCGCGATGAGGACGGAAACGAGCTCGATGGACCAGCGTTGGGCGCGCTCTTGGGTCACACCGGTCGAAACTTCACGGCTAGTACGTTTTTTGGGCGGACTGATCCCGACTTCAGGACCGATGTTGGTTTTGTGCGTCGTGTTGACCAGCAGCGAAACCTTACCACTATTGGCTACCGCTGGTGGCCTGAACACTGGATTATCAACTGGGGGCCGACAGCGAACTACCAGTTGAATTTCAATCACGCCGGTATCCGAGAAGACGAAGTGATGGGCGGCGGGGTGAACTTTGAGTTTTCTCGGAATATCAGGGCGAGCGTGAAGGCCGACCAGACGCTCGAACGATTTGGTGGCATCAATTTTCACAAGACGTCATACAACGTGTCCGCGAGTACCAGCACCAATCGATTATTTACCCTGCGTGGCAATTTCACTGCCGGAGATGAGATTTATTTTGATCCTGAGAATCCCTATTTAGGAAGGACTGTGCAAACGCGTCTCTCTACGGTCTTGAGACCCACTCCGAGATTGACATCGCAAGTGGACCTCAACACCAGTCGCTTCACGGATATCCGTGTGGGGTCCAAAGAAGTGTTTGACGTCAAGATTCTGAGGGCGCTCAGTACGTTTGCATTTACGGACCGGATGCTCGTACGTAATATCACTGAATACAATTCATTTAGTCGGAAGCTCGGGCTGAACATTCTCCTTAACTATCGACTTAATGCGCTGACCGTGTTTTATGTTGGTTATGATGACCACTATCGGCAAGCCGATTTAATCCCGGATTTGATGGATGATGAATTTTTCCCGGCGAGGGCGTTTCGACGAACAAATCGGGCGGTTTTTATGAAGTTACAGTATCTTTTCCGGTATTAATGGCAAGGACGGCTGATGGGTGAAATGTTCGAGAAACTCGATAAGCAAAAGACAGAGTGGCAAACACTGCTACCAGATGATTCGTACGCGGTCCTGTTCAACGAAGCTACCGAGCCAGCGGGTACGAGCGCGCTAAATGATGAGAAGCGTGAGGGAACGTTTATCTGTGCCGCCTGCTATCTTCCCTTGTTTGAGTCAACAACCAAGTACAACAGTGGGACGGGATGGCCAAGTTTTTTTGATGCGATTCCTAGTCATGTTGGGACAAACACAGACTTTAAATTGTTATTGCCTCGTACTGAGTACCACTGTGCGCGTTGCGGTGGGCATCAGGGTCATATATTCAAGGACGGACCTGCTCCGACTGGCCAGCGCTACTGTAACAACGGTGTGGCACTCAAATTTGTTCCCTCTGGAGAGGACCTGCCCCCACTCCGTTCCTAACGTTGGGTTTGAGTAGGATGACGCCTGCCCGGCGAATTGCTCTCGGTGTCTGGTTGATGGCCACCACCGGACTTAGCATCCTGTACGTCATGCGGCCGGAGTTGATTAACCCTGTCAACTTGGTGGCTCTCTTGCGGCAAACTGGAACATTGGTGCTTTTCGGATACATTGTTGTCAGTATCTTGCGCCCTGTCACCATGGTTCCGAGCACGGTCCTGATTGTAGTTGGGATGTTGCTGTTTCCTGACCGTTACATCTTGGTGTTTGTGATGTCGTTGATGGGTGTTGTGGTGTCATCCGCGCTCATTTACTATTTCTTTGATGTTCTTGGTCTCGCTGAGGTGTTTGAACGTCGGCATCCGAATCAGATTCGTTGGCTTGAGGACCAATTACGCCAGCGGGGTTTGTGGATCGTTGTAGGGTGGTCGGTTTTTCCGTTCGTGCCAACGGATGCCATTTGCTATGTCGCCGGTACGCTACGAATGCCTATCGGAAAGTTTTTGAGTGGTGTTGCGATTGGGGAAACACCGATCATTGCGGTTTATGTTGCGGGCGGTGCGTGGATGTTTGGGTAATGCAATGCAGAACGATAAGTATGTTGCATGCTAAGGTTTATATCAGCCTTGCAATGGGTTTTTGTCCAGGTGTGCAAAAAGCGATTCGCTTGGATTCCAGGTGTGCAAAAAATTTGGGCGGCATGTTAGCCGCTGCAAGATTTGCTTCGTGATCGTAAGCGTTGAGTGGCTACACGCGCTGAGCGGCGCGTGTTTAAGCCGCATCTTTAACAGCGGCGACTAAATCAAGAACG
>DTWD01000564.1 GCA_012963185.1 Acidobacteriota bacterium | reverse complement strand
CATCACCCCAACGTCCCCAATTTGAGAGTTCGGTCATCCAAAGGTCGTACTGTTCTTTAGTGACTTCTTCGCCTGATTCGCCCTGTGCGGCACTCTCGGTGCAGGCGACGTGAGAGATTGTCATAAGAAGAGCCAAACGGAATATTGTTGAGTTGAATGTCATGAATGCCTCGTGATTGATACATTGCCGAGTGCTAAGGCATTGGATCGTATCGGGAATCGCTGATCTAATACAGCAACAAACGTAACGGCTAGGAGAAGGGTGACGTTCTGAATAGCGTTTCGCGTTGTAATTCATTTGTCGCGGTTGATGTGGAAACGGCGAACAGTGATCGTGGCTCTATCTGCCAAATCGGCATCGTGGCTGTTGAGCAGGGACAGATCGTTGATGAATGGCAGACCCTTGTGGACCCTGGGACACCGTTTAGTGACAGAAATGTGTCGATTCACGGTCTTACCGCATGGGACGTTGAGTCCGCGCCAGCGTTTAGTGGGATCTACGACTGTTTGATGTCCAAGATGAAGGGAGAGATTGTGGCGTGCCACACGATGTTTGATCGAAGTGCACTGCGGGCGGCATGCAGTATTTATCGCTTGGACGAGGCAAATTGCTTATGGTTGGACACCGCGCAGGTTGTCCGGAAAACCTGGAATCAATTTAGTCAGAAAGACTACAAACTCGACAAGATCGCGACGTATCTCGGGATCGAGTTCTCACACCATGATGCCCTAGAGGACGCTCGTGCGTCGGCACTGGTCTTGTTGCGGGCCGTTGAGGAAACTGGTCTGTCTGTCTGGCAGTGGCAGCAGGGCCAGACACCGAATCGTCCTGTGACCAAGACGAGGCATCCACGGGTTTAGGCTAGCTATAACTTCGGGAGGTTTGGTAGGTCTACGACATGTATTTTCATACTTGAGGTAATCTAGGTGAATGGCCAAATTAACAGTTGAAGGTTTCGGAACCGTCGAAGTCCCGAATGATCGACGCTTGGTTCTCGCGATAGAAGAGGACGCGAAGGTTGACATCTTGCACGCGTGCGGAGGTAATGCCCGTTGCACGACCTGCCGAATCGAGGTGGTTGATGGTGAAACGACTCGGATGACGGCTGCGGAGAAGGCAACTCTGGAGGCAAGAGGTTTGAGTGGCGTGCGATTGTCCTGCCAGATGCTCTGTGAGCAGGATATGACGGTGCGCGCAATCAGTCGACTCGAAGGCAGCGGGCGGGCGGATGCTGGCGGTACGCCATCAGAAGAGATTACGCCGCCACCAGAGTGGCAGTAGCGGATAACTATCAGGGCGCGTGCGGCTTTTGAAGGCCGCACGCAACAATGACGGTCGTTTTGAAAGATTTTCTTAATTCGTTTTCATGAACTGCCTGGCTTCTTGAAGCGCTGGGTGATTGGCATCACCTGCCCAGTACTCGGCGAGCGCTGCATAGTGAGTACGCGCAACATCAGCAAGCCCGAGCTCGGAAGCGGCCCGTCCGGCGCCGAGTCGAGAGCGCATGCGATTCGGCAGTCGGAGCAGTGACGCATCAAATTTTGCGAGCGCATCCTCAGCGTTACCCATCGCTAGGAGGATTTCTCCATATAGCTCGTAGACCGGTTTGACTGGGCTGGCGGCACCGTTCGGTGGTCGAAGCGTCTCGACGATCGCAATCGCTTCATCCATCAGCGCGATCGCCCGTTCCGCGTTGCCGTCAGCCGCCTGAATACTTGCCTCGACCTCCTTTGCGGCGAGACGGTTCTGGTCACCGCCATCCTCTGCGAGGGTGTTCAGTGCGTCGAGCGCACTGCGGGCGGTAGAGAGATCGTCAGTGCGGATCGCGCTGAGGGCCGTAGCGAGAAGTTCATGCATCGAGGAATCGGCTGTGACTGGAGCAGTCGACCATTCTTCGGTTTCGACAATGTACCGAGCCTTTGTAAGCGGAAGCGTCCTGACGGCACGGGCAGCGCCATCGCTTTCTTCGATCAGTTGTTCGAGGCGTTCAATCCACAGGCGGGCTTTATCGGAGTCGCCTCGTTGCAGGTCGCCGTACTGTCCCCAGTCTAATGGATGGACGGTGTCACCCACACTATCGCCAACGACCCAAAGGTCGCGAGCGGCCTCGTAGGCAGACTGGTTATGCGTTGACACGAGGTCCCACATGCCATGTTGAATGAAAATATGTGTTGGCATGTGCCGCGCATGGGCAACGGCCGGTGCGATTTCGGCGTAACGATACGCGGCATCAAGCGCAAGAGGTGCGTGGAGGGGGTCATCAAACGCATGAATGGTGTAATGCGGTGCACCTGGGTGGTCACGATTGTCCGCGAAGACTCGCATGGCAATGGTGCCGGCCTTGACTTCTAACCGGAGCGACTGGTCGCCAAGTGCTCTCGAGCCCGCGAGGAGCGAGAGGGCGTAAAAGGTCGAGACTTCTGGGTCATCTGGATAGCGCTCGTACAGTGTTTCCATCCGATGCATGTAGGCAACACGTCGTTCGTCGTAACTGCCGTCATGACCCCAGAGTGCTTCTACTGCGGCAAGGAAGCCTTTTTCCCTTTCCGTGGGCGCCTTGCTTGCTCGCTCGGCTGCTGTGGCACCAAATCTAGAGAGGACCGCGCGAGGATTATCCTCGTCGAGTCCTCCGACACCGAAGAGTGGGTGGTTGTAGCTCAGCGTTTCGCCCCAGTACGCCATGGCGAAATCTTTATCGAGTTCCTGTGCTGCCTGAAATTGTTCAATCGCCTGTTTCCAACCGAAACTGTGAAGAGTCGCCACGCCACGCAGGAAGTGTTGTTGCGCTTCTTGAGAGGTCGTCGAGGTCGGGAAGTTGAGAACACCGACCTCGGTAAATTGTGCGGAAACTGGTAGCGCGGTGAATAACACAACGAGTAGGCAGGCAATCGTCTTCATTTTGACTCCTTCTGCAGCAGTCCAAGTCCGTCTCGGAGGGTATCACAGGTTGGGCCTTGACCCTGACTTCAGCCAATGTCGGACGGCGGTTGGATATAATCGCGGCCGCATGTCGTTGTTGTGCAGGCGTTGTTTGGTCTCTGGCCTTGTTCAGGGGGTTGGGTACCGCGTTTTTGTGCAGGACGCCGCGATTCGTGAGAAGGTTTCGGGGTACGTTAGGAATCTCGTCGATGGTCGTGTCGAGACAGTCCTGAGCGGCACCATTGAATCTGTTGAACGGGTCGAGCAAGCACTACAGCTTGGTCCGGCTGGGTCCCGCGTGGATCGCGTTGACGTAACCGATCACGCTGTAGAGGCATTTGGGGAAGTATTTGAAATTCGGGCAACAACACGTAGAACAGGAGAATAGTATGGAGTCACTGAAGTCACTAATTCGAAATGTCCCAGATTTCCCGAAGCCGGGCATTTTGTTCTACGACATCACCACGTTGCTTGCTGATGGCGACGGGCTTCGGCAATCGATCGATGCACTTGCTAACCCCTATCGGGATCAGGCGATTGATTTGGTCGTGGGTATCGAGAGCCGGGGATTCATTTTTGGCACTGCGGTCGCCGACCGCTTGGGGGTTGGCTTCGTTCCCGTACGCAAGCCAGGGAAATTACCGTCGACCACTGTCCGTGTGGAGTACGAACTGGAATATGGAACAGATGCACTGGAAATGCATGACGACGCAGTACGCAAAGGCCAACGGGTGTTAGTTGTTGACGATCTGTTGGCGACTGGTGGAACGGCAAAAGCCGTTGTCGATCTGTTGACGGGGCAAGGTGCAGAGGTACACGCATTAGCTTTTCTGATTGAGCTTGAATTTTTGCCAGGGAGGGAGAAGCTGTCAGGCCAGACTATTCATTCGGTCCTGCGGTATTAAGTGTACTCATGGTGAGCTTCGTGGTACGTAGTTCGATTCGACGGCGATCGGGTGAGGCGCGTTGGTGAACGGTCTCGTGTTGGTGTTGTTGTTTGGCGGTGTCGTGGCAGTGATTGGTCTTGCGATGACGGTCTATGAACGGCGCGTCCGTAAACAAGAGCACGAAGAACAGTTGATGGCTGTCTTGCTCACGGGGTCAGCGGCTGCGATCGCCCGTGCTGAACCAAGAGAACTATTGGCGTGGCAGGCGACAGCGAAGACTGCTCGACGACTCTTCCCAGATGTTGTCGCCGCGATCGAATCAAAAGGAGGGGAAGACTTCCCGATACCAAAAAAGATTATTGAGGATGCGCACGCGAAATGGACTGCGGAGTGGTTAGCCTGGGAACGTCATCACGATGTAGATTTTAGAAAACGGACCAGCGTTCTTGAGGCAGAACTGCAAAAAGCTGGACAGGTGCACACACCTGATGGACATGCTCGGATTGCCGCCTTGGAAGATGAGAAATTACAAAGCTATCAGCGACGATATGAAGAGTATGTGCAAATTGGAAAAGGACTAACCGATCTTCTCGACGGTAATTCGAAATAGGAAAGGCGCACCCGGTCTGAATGACTCGACCGGGCGCGCTGTTTGCGCAACGGCAGGACAGGGATTAGCTGACCTCTTCGTAGGTTCCCGTCCACGATCCGTCCGCGTGATTCAGGATTCCGTCGGTTTTAAGTCTTCGTCCGTCCGAGAGGTCATGGTCCATTTTTATTCGTATGCGGAGTTCCATGCCGATCCGCTCCCACGTGTCGTGGGCGATGTCTGCGATAACGGTTCCATCATCAAGGACGGTCTTAGCGACCCATGTGCAGGTGCCGGTGCTGGCGCCGCCGTCAGCAAGCGGCTGACTGTAACTCAGGCTGCCAAATGGGGCATTGAAACCAGTCGCACTACCTTCAAATGACGCAAGATGCGTGAGGATTCCCGGTGAGGTTTAGGTGAGCGTAAAGATTGTTCGGGTTAAGTTGTATTCTCCTGAGTCGGCCATAATGATTTTCTTCCTTTGCTGTGATTGACGTAGTTATTGAGTGTGCCTGAGAGTAATAAAAGATTGACGAGTATTCAAATCAACACGGTCGTTTGTGGGCGACGCACTTGGATATCCAACTCGGCAGGGATCCGCGTTTGTAATTTGGAGGAGGAGGCGTGACACGTATCGGGGTGGTGCTTATGGTGGGTTCACTGCCACTGTGGCTAGTGTTGCCGATCCTGCCATTTGTTGGAATCTCTACTGGCGCGAAAGCAATGGCGGCGACGGCCGTTGTCGTGATTGCCGAACTGATGTTTTGGGGAGGTGCTGTCTTAGCAGGACCTGCTGCGGTACGGCGGTTGAAGGGATGGTGGAGACGGAGTTCAGGGTAGTGGCTGGTGTGACTAAAATGCCCAGCCGAGATTGATGAAACGAAGAACAGGAAAGGCGGTGCTTTCACCGCCGAGCAATCGAGTTGCGCCGCTGCCGATGGATATGCTGAGGTTTTGCTCCGACCCGATGAGCCAGGCATAACCAAATTCAAAGCCCAGTCCGAGTTGGACGGCGGTGACTTCGCTGTGGTAGCTGCCTGATACCGCGTCCCATTCGAAGCGAGACGACGTGGTGCGGAAGAGACCGATGCGCGGACCAACGTAAACCCCTTGGAAGACCTTTCGACTTGGGTAGTACCGGAATGCGAGAGTGGTGGCGACAAAATTGTTCGTCCATTGGGATGCAGATATGCCAAGGCTGAGGGACGGGTTCATCCGACGTTCGTACTCGCCGTTGTACCAAGGGAAAAGGACGAGTCCGAACGGATTGACTGAAAGAAGGTGCCGGTGGCTACCTAGTGATTCGTCATGCTCGTCTTGGGCGTGAGTGTCTGCAGGCGTAATGAAAAAGGCAAATAACGCCAAAATAATCATTCGTCGTTCGATGGAATTCATGATGTTAAATACTCGCCTGAAGAAGTAGCGCGACTCTATCGCCTGAAGGTTATCCATTCGATCGGATTCCAGAGTTGTTCGTCAAGATCGCCTGCTTGAAAAAGTAGTACACACATATCAAACCATAAGCGTGCGTTCGTAAAGAGTAAAGGGTCATTGTAAGTAGCTGGCATTGGATGGAATCTCTCGGAGTTCGTCCGCGATGGGCCGTCTGAGGTTATGATGAAGAAATAGGTTGGGCAGTCGTGCGCGTGTAGCTCAGTTGGATAGAGCGATCGCCTCCTAAGCGAT
>DTWD01000563.1 GCA_012963185.1 Acidobacteriota bacterium | reverse complement strand
TGGTCGAGAGAATGGCAGCGACGCGCCGGACAATTCAAAGGCGTGAGCAATACGAGCGAATCCTGTCAAAGATTGGCGAATCTAAGCAATACCTCGAACAGGCATGCTCACGAACGCGAGAGGCGATCGATGAAGTGGCTCGTTCAAGGGCGGATCATGATGAAACCGCAACTCAGTGGAGCTATGTTCTTGAGGGTTTGTTGCTAGATGTAACCTTGGAGCCGCCATCAGCACTTGCAGTCGTGGGACAGATCCGTGGACTGCGAGAACAAGTGGTGACGGTCAACTCCTTGCGGCGACGCATCTGCGATATCACCGACAAGTTATCCGAGATTGAGGCAAGATTGCTGCCAATACTGGAAGAAGCAGACCTCCCATTATTCCAGCCATACCAGGCGCTATATGCTCTTCAGGACATCCAGAAACGCTTCTCATCGCACCGAGCATCCCTGGAACGGCGACGTTCTCTCGAAGATCAGACTCAGGATTGGGTCTCCGAGCGGACGGTCACCAACAGCGCTCTCGGAGAGGTAACCAAAGAAATGACTGATCTCCTTTCTGCTGCGCTGTGTGCTGATGAAAACTCATTCATGGAGTTAGGAGAACAGGTGACCAAGAGGCAAGAGATGGACTCTACCCTGGAAGCCCTTCAACGTAGTCATCCGCTCCTTGTAAGCGCAGACGGTCAGCTACTCAGGAATGATTGGCGTTCCGTTTCTGCCGAAGAGGCGCACGTTAGGCTGAATGAACTTGCAGAAGAGATCGTCCAATCCGAGCAGGAACTCGAGCAGCAACTAGGCGACTTACGCAGTCTCACGGACGAGCGTAAAAAGACAGAGATCTCCAATTCGGCAAGCGAGATTCAGTTCAATATCGGCACATTGCGCGAACGGGTCGAGAGTGACGCACATCGGTGGGCGGTGCTCTCAATCGCAAAGAGATTACTTGAGGCTACCAGAGACGATTTTCAACGGGATAGACAGGGGCCACTACTTCAGGTTGCCTCACAGTTTTTTGAGCAGTTCACTTTGGGAAATTACACGCGTGTACAAGCTGTTCTTGGAGAGGAACGGGTACAGATCGTCGAACCATCTGAAAGGACTAGGGAGGTCACCGCTCTTAGCCGCGGCACCGCCGAACAGCTTTACCTGGCAATGCGGTTTGCGTTGGTGGACGAATACTCAAGAAGCTCCGAGTCAATGCCCGTTCTATTGGATGACGTGATGGTCGACTTCGACCCAGATCGGTCTCGCGCCGTTTGCGAAGCCATTATCGACGTCTCGAGTCGACATCAGGTGTTGGTGCTGACATGCCACCCTGCCACAGTTGCACAGCTTCAGTCCTCTGCCGAAGACGCGAGTGCTCCTCAACCGCATCTGATAATGATCTAGATAAAAAGAGATCTTAGTCAATGTGACACGACATCAACACCAACCTGGGTTGGTGTTGATGTCGTAATTCTGCTTGATCAGAAAGGGTGGGAAACTAATGGAAGATCGGCGATTCGTA
>DTWD01000562.1 GCA_012963185.1 Acidobacteriota bacterium | reverse complement strand
TTCAGCACCGGTTGGGGTAATGAAGCGAATGGAGGACACCACGCGGAGGCCAAGACGTTCGACACCTGGCCGAATTGAAAACGCTGCCTGATCCGAGGTGATTTCGTAATCCAAGACGACATCCAGCATGGCTTGGCGCCAGATGATTTGCGTTTCTGCTGACAATCGTTCCGCGGACAGAATGTGCGTGACCGCTGCGTCATACGTTTCAAACGAGCGATCAGACGGGAGAGACAATCGAAGCCCGGTCACGCTTGGTTCGGGAAGTCTGACGCCATCCTCATAGAGCTCAATTTCTTGTCCGAGCCAGAGCATTACGGCATCTGGAAGAAGTGGGCGTGATCCTTCAATATCCAGATAGCCAGGGCCATTCAGTGGGAAGTTGACATCGAGCATGGCCTCGAGTGGCAAGCGGATCAGCATGCGGAGTTGGTCGCCATCAGGTTTCACGAATGCATGGAGACTGACATCGCCAGGGATATCGTGAGCGGTTGGGGCCGATGGAACGACGAGAAGCGCTGAGAACGCCAGAGCTAAAACAACTAATTTTCTGTTACGCGGTCCCACGAGATGCTGATTCCTTTCCCTTTGGACTCTATATGGTTGACCGAGACTTCCAGATAGCCCAAATAACCAAAGATTTGGATGGACCCTAGTTTTGCCATTTCTTGATGGTTTCCAAGTATACTGGCCCTTCACTTTCTTGAGATTCAACCAGCGTGGGATCTGCTGCCTGGGTTTAGGGGGGAACACGATGAATCGGAAGTATGCTTTTCTTCTACTAACAGCTCTTGTTGGTGGCTTTGCAGTTGCGTGTGGTGGTGGCGGAATGGCTGAGGAGCCTGCCGCTGAAGTAGACGCTATGGCGAACGCCGACCCGAATGCCAAAATGGCCCCGATGTTTGAGGTTGACCCAACATGGCCGAATAACCTACCTAACCATTGGCTGATGGGGCCAACCATCGGTGTTGACGTCGATTCGCAAGACAATATTTGGGTGGTTCATCGAAACACCCCGGATCAGTTCGTAGCGACGACCGAGATTGGGCTTGTACAAGACCCACCGTTGAGTCAATGTTGTGCACCCGGTGATCCTGTTTTGATTTTCGACCAAGAGGGCAATTTGGTCGATAGCTGGGGCGGTCCTGGTACTGAGACCGGTGACTATGTCTGGCCAGAGTCGAATCACGGGATTACCGTCGATCACATGGATAATGTTTGGATCGGTGGTAACGGTCAGGGCGATTCACATGTTCTCAAGTTCACGCGCAGTGGCGAGTTCCTGCTGTCGGCTGGTACACACGGTGCCCGACAGGTTGACGAACGAGACGGTCGTCGTATTTTTGAGCGTGACAGCCTTGCTCAGGACAGCTACGGTCGTGTTGCGAAGATTGGGGTTGACCCGGAGGCTAATGAAATCTATTTCGCCGATGGTTACTTCAATAAGCGAGTTGCGGTTGTTGATGCTGACACTGGCGAACTGAAACGTTACTGGGGTGCCTACGGAAATGAGCCAGACGATGATTATGACTTTGGTGGCCCGTATCGAGAAGGCAATGAACCGGCACAGCAGTTCCGAGGTCCCGTCCATTCCGTAGATATCTCAAATGATGGTCTCGTTTACGTCACCGACCGCGCCGAAGACCGCATTCAGGTTTTCCAGAAGGACGGAACGTTCGTACAAGAAGTGCATGTTGCGACGCATACGCTATCGCAAGGTTCGACGTGGGATATTGATTTTTCGCCCGACCCTGAACAGCGCTTTTTGTATCTTGCGGACGGACAGAACATGAAGGTCTATATCATCGAACGTGAAACGATGGAAGTGCTTACGGCCTTTGGTGACGGTGGTCGTCAGCCAGGTATGTTCTTTGCGGTTCACAGCATAGCTGTCGATTCCGATGGGAATATCTACACAACCGAAACTTATGAAGGTTCGCGTGTGCAGAAGTTTGTCTATAAGGGACTCGGTCCAGTTCCGGCTGGCGCCGAAGGTGAAAGTAGCCAGGGCGTTCTCTGGCCGTCGTCGAATTAATTACCCTTAGTAATTACGAATATCGAGAGTTTGCGCGCTCGTTTAATAATTGCAAAGAGCCGGTCTGGCGTGGACGCTAGGCCGGCTCTTTTTTTATGTTCTGCGACCGATGCCGTGCGTGTCGGCCTGCATGACGGTCGTAACCTGTGGTGTTCTCGTGACCGTTTTGACTTTTTAGCAGCTAGTTCCGACGGGTTTATTGAGGCATTCAGGATCACGCAGGTTATCAAAGCGCGCTCTGAGTTCCGTCAGGGCAGCCGTCGCAGCTGGACCATCTTGTGCGCCTGAGGCGCGAGAAATACCAGAGATGGCGCCGAGAGCTTTTTCCGTCAGCTCAAGGGCTTTCGCCTGGTCTTTCCCTTTCCAGAAGGTTTCTATTTTTGAAAACTGGGTGAAAGCTTTATCTGAGTCTTCACCAAGGTCTCCAAAATAACTTGCGTCGATATGCATGGCCGCATCAGTGAGGATGAAACGTAGTTCGTCAATGGCCGAGTCATAGTCCTCTTGTGATACTTCTTGGGCAGAGACCAACGATACGGCAAGAACGATGGCAGTAAATAGAGCGACCGCGAGTTTAATTCTTGGCACCTCTTCCTCCTCTTTCATTAAATAGGGTCGTCGATATTTCATGGCTACAGCATGTTGGCGATTACGACGACACCGACAACAATCATAGCGATTCCTGAAATCCGACCACCCTGAGGACCAAACGGTAACACTTTTTCGAGTAGGACGAAGAGTGTGATGGCTGCGATCCACATCAGGTTCATGGCTCCGCCGAGAAATAGCAGCCCCATTAAAATCCAGCAACATCCCAAACAGAAGAGTCCATGCTCGACCCCCATTCTGAGGGCCCCGATTGTTCCCGGCCGCCAGTGATACGCCAGGAAATGTATTGGGCCACGGCATTTGGTGAGACAGGCTTGTTTGAAAGGTGTGAGTTGATAGAGTCCGGCGGTAATTAGCAAAGTGCCGCCGATTGTGGGACTGGTTGTGACTAACATCGGCGACAGAAGTGCGGCTTGATCGAGTCCCCACTGTGCTGTTGTCGCAGCGACGCTGAATACCGTCCAGATAACGAGATAACCAGTGACGAATACGGCGGTTGGAGCAATCGGTGTCTGCTGTGCGTCTGCCTTGCGCGCAACACCCGCGTACGTCAGTGTCATTGGAATGGCCGTCGGGACCATCATGCCCACCATCATGATGGCCCACATGAGGAACATAAAACCGAACTCACGACCGGTCCACGGGTGAACCGACATCATGTTGGCAGTCGATGACATGGTTGTCATGTCGCCGGCCATATCGATGAGGTAGCCCCATGCCAAGAGCGTGATCGCAGTCAGCGAGAAGAGGACCGCAAGTGTATCCCGCCGTGGGAGCGACGAAGGAGAACGTCGAGTCACGTCAAGCAAATAAGACGGTTAACGAATGACGCCGTCTTGGTTCATATGTAGGACGCAGAACTGGCCATGCGTACCTGATAATTCAATTGGAATACTCCCATTCGCTTTCGAGGTTCCCACTCCGATTTCGGCGTAGGTATATTCAAAGCCGTTAGGCAAATGGATCTGGGCTCGAGAGTTTTCACCAGTGAACGGATTTTTCATCGGTGTTCCAGTGGATTCTACTAGTCCGGCGATCTTAAGGTTCGCTCGGCGCGCATCAATGTCAATCGAGACATCGATGGGTCGATACAACGTGTCATGCACTGTCGACATGGTGCTACTGAGAACCGAAAAGATCGTTGTCCCAGGAGCCGTTGATTCACCTTTGAGAATCTTGCCGAGTGCTTCACGTTGAGTGGTAGATGCCCGGTCATCAATAACGGTTTCTATTTCACCATTGCCTTCTGCAATTTCAGCTGGCCACTTTGCGATAAGCGCCCAATGCAGTCCGGTGATGTCACAATCGCCAAAGTGGCCTTCATCAATGATGCCGGCAACAACAGCTTGGCAATGACCGTGAGTTGACGGGGCATTGAATTGGCACGGGCACCCTTGGTCACAGTTGCAGTTTCCGTATTCGCGACCTTTGATCATCCACTGGTCTGACATAATTCAAATCCAATTCTGCGGAATGATTTTAGAGTATTTTTAAGCGAAATGGAGGTCGTTTTGGCTGTGTTACAGAAGTTGATAACTTGGTCTTGTTGCAAGACAAGTTGAAGTCTAGCTACAATTGTGACCCGTTTGTTTAGGTACTCTCAAAGGAGGAGGATATGCGGTTTCGTTCAATACTTGTCGTTGTAGCGGTTTTGGTAAGTAGCGGGTTTCTGGTGTCAGACGCGAGTGGCCAAGGTCGCGTACAGGGAGAGGTAACCGACGACTGGGGGAATGGGCTTGGTGAGGTTCAGATTGCGGTGGAGCGAACGGATG
>DTWD01000561.1 GCA_012963185.1 Acidobacteriota bacterium | reverse complement strand
TGCATGATGTCGAAAGGCGAGTTTTCCGGCAAGAACCGCCAACCGTTACAGGGGTCGCACAGCCTCACAATGCTACTAAACCGAAACCATCTGTTCTCTCAACAACTCGATATCTTCGGGGACCTGCAGACGGCCCCGAAATTCCCATCGGTTGTGGTCCCATAGTTAGCAAATAGCAAAATGCATCAGTTTCCACACCATCCAGTCGCCCTACTCGACCTCTGACCTCGTTGGAGTTACTCCTCAATAATCGTCGCTGAAATATCGATGTCGATGCACCCATTCACACTATTGGCCGCTGGGCAACCGCTAGGATGCCGCGCGACAGCTCGTTCAGCAGCCTCCCGTTTCCCTTTCGGAATCTTCAGGTCATACCGAACCCGTATGCGCGTAATGCGAAGAACGTTGTCAACCGCTTCAATATCGCCTTCAACTTGGGCTGTGATTTTGTCACTCGGAGCAGGAATTTCACGCACCTCCAGTGCGCGTGCAAGGGTGCCGAGCAGTCAACCACCAACCGCACCAATCATGTAATCGAGAGTGGCCGGAACCTCCTCGTCAGGTTCGATACCGTAGAATTTTTTGATTCCACCATGAACACCGAATCGGATCGGATGCTCAAATCCTTCAAGATGCATTTCTCGGATAGGGCCCTTGATTCGATCAATTCGCATCCGACTGGTATGCACAATCTCTGACACGGGCAACTCCTTACCTTTAATAAGGTCCTTTTTGGTCACACGATGCTACAATCAAAACCCATGCAGCAGTCAAGTTACTTCCCAACGATTATTGGTGTCATTTTTGTCACTATGGTTAGCGTCACCGGTTGCGACGGCACATCTTCACCACAATCAAGCAGTAATACCGAACGCCAGGATACCGGCCCGTCCTTCCAGGCCGAGGAAGGGCCCGAAGGCGTCCGCAACTACACACGCGTTGATGCTACGGTTGCGTGTGCGGGGGCGACGCCTCCGGAAGCGATGGCAGAACTGCGAAACCGCGGCTTTACTACTGTTATCAACTTCCGTACCGGTGGAGAGCGTGGGGCAACCGTTGACGCAGGCAAACAAGCGGCGGAAGCGGCAGGATTAAACTACATTCATATTCCCTTCAGAGAAGCAACTGCTGAGGTTGCCGAATCTTTTCTCGAAGCTGTAGCCGACCCGACGAATCAACCAGTCTATATTCACTGTGGTTCCGCAAACCGTGTGGGCGCGATGTGGTTAATCAAACGCGTTAAACAGGACGGCTACACCGTCGATGCCGCACTGGCTGAGGCTGAAGCAATCGGTTTGAGTAGCACGGCATTGCGAGAATTCGCACTCGATTACGTCAGCGCTAGCAACTAGGCTCCTAACCCATGGCACACCGTGCCTGATAACAACCGCGCGGACGATCATCTTCTGGGTGACATGGATGCCGAAGCCTTTCGGCAGAACGGTTACGCACTCGTCGATTGGATCGCAGAGTACCTCGCCACGTCAGACCGTTATCCTGTGCTTTCCCAGAACAAGCCTGGCGAAATACATACTGCGCTACCAAAAACTCCGCCGGTAAAAGGCACAACATTTAAGGACATCTTTAAGGACTTCGAAGAAATTCTCCTTCCTGGCATCACACACTGGAATCATCCTGGGTTTTTCGGTTATTTCGCGATTTCGGGGAGCGCGCCCGGTATCTTGGCTGAATTTTTATCGGCTGCATTAAATGTGCAAGCGATGCTCTGGCGCACATCACCGTCCGCGACGGAATTGGAAGAAGTCACGCTGAGTTGGCTCCGCCAACTTCTTGGCCTGCCGGAATGCTTTGAAGCCGTTATCTATGACACCGCATCGATCGCAAGTCTGCATGCACTAGCCGCAGCGCGTCATCGAACCATACCCGACGTCGGAACACGAGGACTCGCAGGACGGAAAGAGCTAGGGCCATTGCGTATTTATGCCTCTGAACAGGCGCACTCCTCGATCGATAAAGCCGCAATGACTCTTGGCTTGGGGCACGACGCGGTACGAAAGATTCCGGTCGATGCTGAATTCAGGCTTCGGCCAGACGCGCTTCAAACAACGATCGAGTCAGACGTAGCCAAGGGTGAAATACCTATCGCCGTTGTTGCTACAGTTGGCACAACGTCAACAACAAGCGTTGATCCTGTGAGCGCTATCTCATCAATATGCACTGAGAAAGGTATTTGGCTCCATGTTGACGCGGCCTATGCGGGATCAGCGGCATTGGTACCAGACACACACAATATTCTTGACGGCTGCAGTCAAGCCGATTCGCTCGTGGTTAATCCACACAAATGGCTCTTCACACCGTTCGACCTCAGTGCTTTTTACTGTCGGCATATGGACGTTCTACGTTCGGCGTTTAGTCTGACCCCGGACTACTTGCAAACTCCAGAAGCCGGTGAAGTTAGAAATTTAATGGATACTGGCGTTCAACTGGGACGACGGTTTCGCGCCCTCAAACTTTGGGCGGTTATTCGCTATTTTGGCTCGGACGGTCTTCGTGATCGACTCGCCGACCATATGCGACTCGCCAAGCTTTTCGCCGAATGGGTTGATGGAAGCGAAGACTTTGAGCGTGCGGCCCCTGTTCCGCTCAGTGTCGTGTGCTTCCGCGCGAAAGGTACGTCGGAGGATGAGACCGAGATCGACGTCTTAAACGAACAACTTCTTGAACGCATCAATGCCGATGGAGAGGTATTTCTGTCGCACACACGGCTGAATGGACGTTTTACGTTAAGACTTGCCATCGGCCACATCCGCACCACTGACAAGCATGTTCGGCGAGCGTGGGAACTACTTGTGCAACATCGCGGTCTGATCGTCAGCTAGTCACTGTTCCCACAACGCCACTGTTCTCGCCAAGTCATCCCTCCATCATTACTTTCAAGCGCCACTACTCCGTGAGGCGGAAACTCAATCTCATGTTTGTCACCGATTCGTCCAATCAGTCGTCTTAACAGCCTTGGCAGATTCGGCATATGACCAATCAACATGATTTCGCGCTGCTCACCTGCCAGACGATCGGCCATAATATCTGACGGATCGGCCGGCTGAAGGCCTCGAACCATCACGAACTGTGCGTCCGGATTGCACCTGGTCAGCAGCACATTCCCTGTTTGACGAGCTCGAAGCTTTCCACTGTGCCATATCTCAGCTGGGCAAATACCTTGTTCAACAAGACGACCTGCAAGCCGTTCCACAGCCCTCTGCCCGAACGTCGTCAGGGGCCTCTGAGCACTAACGGTGGCATCAGTCGCTTGCCCATGATGTACGAGATATATCATCAGAACTCAAACAACTGAATAGCGTGATGCCTTTGCTGGATGTGTACTGATTTAGATAAGCGCACGCACAATGAAGTACAGCACCGACGGTGCAAGGAGAACCCCGACCCCCGTATAGAACGTCGCAGTCATCGCGCCGTAAGGCACGAGTTTTGGGTCCGTTGCGGCAAGTCCACCGGCAACACCGCTCGTTGTCCCCATCAATCCCCCATAAATCAGTGCCGAATGCGGATTATTGAGTCCAATTTTCGGCGCAATAAAGGGCGTCCCAATCATGACGAGGATGGATTTCGTGAGTCCCGCTGCCACACTCAAGGCGATCACATCACTACCTGCCCCTAATGCTGTCCCTGTAACCGGACCCACGATGTAAGTTGCCGCCCCCGCCCCAATAGTCGTGATGGCAATCGGGTCCGTATACCCAAAAGCAACAGCAACAACTGCACCGACAACAAACGATAGGACGACACCAATAACAATCGAAATGCCGCCGACAAGACCGGCGCGTTTTAGCGCACTTAAATCAGCGCCAAAGGCTGTTGCAACGATCGCAAAATCGCGAAACATCGAACCGCCCATAACACCGATACCAGCAAGTAATGGAATGTCTGCAAGACCAGTATTCCCGCCTGTCGTCAGGCCTCCATACCAGGCAAAAACCAAGCCGAGCGCAATAGCAATCGCCGACCCATGAACATGCCCACGTGTCAGTTTGTCGGAGATGAGATATGAGAACCACACGAGAGCTCCAACAAACATGAACGCCGTAATCAGTGCTCTCGCCGATAATGCTGTTTGCAGGGTGTCAAGAATCATCCTGACCACCTTGCCCGAAGCGCGCCAATACCGGGATTAGCGCAAAGCTCGCAGCAACCGCAGCGATGCCGGCAACTATTGCCATATATCCGCCAGAAAGCGCCGAGTACACATCTTGCCGCGCGGCCATTGCCACAACAATCGGAATGTACATCGCGCTCCAAAACCCGATGCCCTTTTCCGTAATCGGACTGAGGGTAACGTCCCGTGACCCAAGATTTGGAAGCACAAGAAGCAAAATCATCGCAATGCCAACACCGCCGACATTTGCCTGCACACCCATAAGCTGGCCCAATAGGTCACCAGCAAACATGCCCATCAGATAGCAGAACGACAACAACGCGACCCCGTAAATCACCACATGCGTTCTCCTCGGCTTCAGTCGATACGTTTCATCATTCTAACCGTCAGAGCCACAAGACCCAGAATGATAATGTGTGAGTCGGCCAATGCACTGACCGTCGCCGACCAGAAGTTAACCGATAACAGACTGAAACGAAAGCGACCGTAATCCGTCGATGATGCACATATCGCCATCTAAAGACTCCTACCAGTCAAAGAACTAGCCGTCGTCTGCCGCCACGGATATACTCGCGCTTCATGGACGCCGCGACCCTCTCGCTCGGCGCGGGGCTTATTACCATCATTATCAGCTGCACAATGCGACTGCACGTCGGGTTCCTCGCAATTTCATTCGCATGGATCGTTGGCGTGTATTTCGCGGACATGAGTCCGCGAGAAGTCATGGACGGATTCCCCACGCGTCTTTTCGTCACACTTGCCGGCGTCACGTTACTTTTTGCACTTGCGCAAGCGAATGGAACGCTTGACCTTATTGCCCAAAAAGCCGTTCGCTTTTGTAAAGGCAACGTCGGTGTAATGCCAATGATGTTCTTTCTGTTGTCGTTCATACTCTCGTCGATCGGTCCCGGCAGCATTGCCTCAACAGCTTTAATGGCACCAATGGCAATGGCTGTAGCCGGCCAGGTGCGTATCCCAGCATTTTTGATGGCGATCATGATTGGTCACGGTGGCAATGCCGGCGCCCTCTCTCCGATTGCACCGGCCGGAATTATCGTGAATGGCATAATGGCTGAAAATGGACTCGGAGGCTATGAAACTCTCACGTTCCTGAACAACATGATGGCGCAAACCGTAGTCGTTTTCACCGCATATTTTTTATTTGGCGGATGGCGGCTGTTGGGGCGCCGACATGAAGGTGACTTAGTTGTTCTAACAAAAGATAAGACTTCGCAACAACAAATCAAACTGGAACGGAAGCATTGGTACACAATCGTTGTGATCGGGATGTTGCTGAGCAGCGTCATCCTGTTTAATGTCGACGTCGGTCTTGGTGCATTTGCCTGCACAATCGTTCTCGTCGTACTCAAAGCCGGCGACGAAACAGAGGCCGTCTCACAGATGCCTTGGCGGGTCATCATGATGGTCTGCGGTGTTACGATTTTGATTTCCGTGCTCGACAAAACTGGTGGCCTGGACCTCTTTACGAGAATGCTTGTCAATATTTCGACAGCAAACACGGCCACTGCCATCATGGCTTTTACGACAGGATTTATTTCTATCTACAGTAGTACCTCAGGTGTAGTACTACCGATGTTTCTACCAACCGTAACGGACATGGCACAACAACTCGGCGAGATCAATCCACTCGCAATCGCTTCCTCGATGAACATCGGCGCCCATCTAGTAGATGTTTCTGCCCTATCTACACTCGGTGCACTATGCATGGCGGCTGCGCCGCCGCATGAAGACAGTCGAAAATTATTCAATAAATTGATGGCCTGGGGCTTATCGATGACTCTCGTCGGTGGAGCCACCTGTTGGTTGCTGTTTACCTTTTTTGGTGTCGGTCTGGGCTAGGTGCTTTTCGGTTTCGAAGCCAAAGACTTCCGCTGGCACGCCTGATCGAACCACTTCCCCATCAGCCAACGCGATCACCCAGTCAGCGATCCGCCTCACTTCATCTGGAACGTGTGACACGTAGATCATTGGTATCTTCAGTTCTTCGCGAACACGTTCAAGATACGGCAGGATACGATCTCGAAGATCAACATCAAGGCCCGCAAGAGGTTCGTCAAGTAGTAAGACCGTTGGTCGCGCCATCAGCGCACGCGCCAACGCGACTCGCTGTCGTTCGCCTCCTGAAAGTTTTTCGATGGCACGGGAGAGTAATTCCTGAATCTCGAGAATCTGAAGAACCGGTCGCGCGTGTTCCTCGGCATCCCCGTTAGGCATGCCGTATAGAACATTTTGCTGCACAGTTAAATGTGGAAACAGTGCCAGATCCTGTGGGACGTATCCAATCTGTCGCTCGTACGAAGGCAGATTAATCCCGCTGTGACTGTCAAACAATATTTTCTGGCCAACCTGTATCACGCCTGCATCCGGCTGACGCAGTCCGGCAACGGCATCGAGAATTGTCGTTTTACCAGACCCGGACGGTCCAACAATTGCCACGGCTTGCGTTTCTATCTCAGCAGAAATGTTGAGTAAGAACTGCCCCTGACGAAGCTTAATTGTAAGCGTCAACAAGGAACCTTTGTTGCCCATCACGTCGCGACTCCGAGACGATTCGCGACATGAACAGCCACGAAACCGATAGCCACGGCCGCAATGATCAGGATTGCGGCTGCCGTATCCTGTCCGAGTTCAGCATGTCGGTAAATGGCCACCGACAGTGTTCGGGAGCCAGGAAGAGAACCGGCAATCATAACGGTGGCACCAAACTCACCAATCGCCCGTGAGAATCCCAGTACCGCACCAGCCAACACCCCGCGTCTGGCAAGCGGCAAGCTGATTGTCCAAAAAACCTTCAAAGGACGCGCCCCTAGCGTTGCTGCAACTCCTTCGTAACGCCGGTCAACCGCCTCAAATCCGGCTCGGGCAGAACGGACGAGTAATGGAAATCCCATAACCGCCATTGCCACAACCACTGCCTTCCAAGTAAAAACAACATCCACCCCAATCGCGTCAATCACCCCACCAAATAATCCTCGGCGCCCCAGAAGTTTCAAAAGGATCAATCCCGTCGCAACTGGCGGCACAACGAGAGGAAGAGTGACCACAGTCTCGAGGACTGAACGACCATAGAACTGTCGCCGGGCCAGTATCCATGCGACGCAAATTCCAGGCGGAAGCATGACAAGGGTCGCCACGCCCGCCATCAACACGGTAAAACCGGTCACCTCAAAAAGCTCAGTCATACCGTCACAAAAGCCGTTAATGCGCTAGCAATGAGATGAAGCCGTACGCCTCAAAAATTTGCTGTGCTTTCGCCGTTTGTAGAAATGAAAAAAACTGCACCGCGCTCTCCGGGTTGGGCGGTTCGGTTGACACGGCTGCGGGATAAATAATGCGTGGGCCGCGACCGACCGGAACGTCAAAGGCAATTACCGCGTCAACCGACTGTCGCGCATCGGTTCGATAAACGACACCAGCATCTACCGTGCCGGCCTCTACCGCACGCAGCGCGGCGCGTACGTTTCGCGTCGGAACGACCTTTGACTTAAGGGCATCCCATACTCCTTCCTTATCGAGATACTCTCGAGCATAGACACCGCCTGGAACCGCCTCAGGATCCCCAAGTGCGATCCGCCGAACCGACTGCGCAATCAGATCGTCGGGTCGACTGATCCCCATCAACCGATCGGAAGGTACGACAACAACGAGCTGATTCGATAACAACTGAAGATAGCTTCCTTGGTCCATTTTGCCCCGGGCAATGGTACGGGTCATTTGGCGCTCGTCCGCACTAACAAACACATCCACTGGTATCTCTTCAATGATCTGCGTAGCTAGTATTTGCGACCCCGCGGCATTCACAAGGACCTGGATACCTGTTTGCTTCTCAAACACATTGGCCACATCTCCCACAGCATCGGATAAGCTGGCCGCCACTGACACAACTACCGTCGCCGTCGATGAACTGCCCGGCTGGCCCACTGGTCCGCTACACGAAGGAAGCCCGAAACCCACGATCAACAACAAAGACAATGACCGCACAGAAGTAACCATTCTAATACTATTTTAGTTGATTTAATATACGATTTAGTGCATATTTCTAGCTAATATGTCACTAATCACCGTGCGTGATGCGGCTAATCGCCTGGGCGTCGCGTATTCGACCTTAAAGCAATGGATCTACAAAGGAAGCGTCCGAACCGTTCGAACAGACGGTGGTCACCATCGCATTTCTGAGCACGAGCTAACCCGACTCCTTGCTCAGCGTGATGCTCTTCCTCCCCGCCGACACCGGGCTGCACATGGTGGCGTATTAGTCTCGCTCAGCGGGAGAAATCGACTACAAGGTGTCGTTGAAGAAGTCAGACGCGAAGGCCTCCTCGCGCAAGTCCGACTACGCATAGGGGACCAGCAACTTACAGCCGTCATCACTGCTGATGCCATCGATGAGCTGAACTTGAAGCGGGGTGAAGAAGCAACGGCCATCGTAAAAGCCACCGAAGTCATGATCGGTCGCGAAGCCCGGCAGCAGGACTAGGGCGCAGCTGAAAATGTTGCGGGAAGAACCGATTGCAATTGCAATCCCCAATGACCATCCTGCTGCGTAACAATGTAGAGACTAGGATTAGTCCTGTACGGACTACCGTCCGCGTAGCGCCGACTTGCGACAACCCGAAAGTGCACCTTATCAGCAGAACTGTGGGCCACATCTACTAAATCGAGCGTGCTGCGGTCCCAGAGTTCTGCGGCACGGAGTGTGTCGAAGTCAACCGCGATGTCCTCGGCGGTGTCTCTCACCACTATCTGACCGCTCGGCCCAACACTCACTCGCGGAAAGTTACTAACTAATGCAATTGCCTCATTATCAGCAGCATTCCACGCTCGAAAATATTCGTCGAGAGCCGCCCGCGCTGCCTCTTCCGGTGACTCCTGTGCTACTACTGGCGGGTGAACTGCAAGAACCACCACAAGGGTCAGTCCAACCGTAACAAGATGTGCCATCATTCTGAGAATACCATTGCTCTCGATCTTTAGCAGTCTTAAAAATAACAAATCATTCATGACAAAACAGACTGTGATTGCCCACCGAGTTTTTTCTGCTATCGCACCCGAAAACACCCTTCCCGCATTTCAAAATGCCATTGACGCCGGGGTAGATACGATCGAGTTTGATATCCAATTAGCGAGAGACAAACAATTCGTTATCATTCACGATGCCACACTTGAACGAACAACAAACGGCCGCGGGATTGTCAAAAATCATACACTTTCTGAATTACAAACGCTTGATGCTGGCTCGTGGTTCGGGCGCAAATTTGCAGGCACCGTCCTTCCTAGCCTCGGCGAAACACTCGCCCTGTGTCGGAATCGTATTTTGGTCAATATCGAGGTGAAAACTGAAATACAAGATGACCTTTGTCTCAATCGACTTGCCGACCTTGTCGGCTCGAAGCGCTCCGTGCAACACGTTCAGTAGTTATATCTTCCTATACTCGTCGCATCATCACAAGTCTACGAGACAGACAAGAACATCTAACAACGGCGCTACTCTCCGATTAACCCTCCACGAACGAAGCCATCACGAAACTCGCATGTGTGTCCGGAGCAACAGCCCTCCATATTCCGCGTCGACTGGCATCCTCGTCACTAGTGGAACGAGCCCAACAAGCGGGTTTACTCTCCGCAGTTCACACTGTCAACGAAACAACCGCTATGGGAAAACTGATTAAATTGGGGATGCCGTCTTCACCGACCACCCAGACCGCATGCGTGCCTATGTGGACCGACACTCGGCATCTAAGGAAACAACGTCGTCGAAATACCTAAGTACCACATAGCCTACTCAGCGGAGTTGACTGACAGCACCGCACTAAGATAGGGTTAAAATTCAATGCTGAGTGTTCATCACGCCTTTTCTCATCATCATCACCGCCGCGCGGCGGGCTGGTGGTACTGCGTGTGATGTAGCGTCCGAACAAGGTAACACTCACGCACCACTAGGCCTCGCCACTTGCGGCGAGGCTTTTTTTGTATGTGGAGTCGCAATAGATGGATTTTTCAAAACTTGATGGTTTGATTCCTGCTGTTATCCAAGATGATGACAGTAATGAAGTGCTCATGGTTGGCTTCATGAATAAAGAGGCCCTGGCGCGAACACGATCGTCCGGATATGCGACATTTTTCAGTCGTACTCGGAACAAACTGTGGATGAAAGGCGAAACATCTGGAAACACCCTGAAAGTAACACGCCTCCTGACCGACTGCGACGACGACACCGTCCTCGTTCGGGTACAGCGCCAAGGCGATGGCAACGTGTGTCATACAGGCGAGCGCACATGTTTTTTTAAAGAATTGGATGCACTCGTATGAAACTAAAATTGGGGATCCCAAAAGGATCACTACAAGAATCGACGGTTCAGTTATTTGAGCGAGCCGGCTTCAACATTTACGTTAGTTCACGCTCGTATTTTCCGACAATTGATGATGCCGAAATCGAGTGCACACTGATTCGCGCGCAAGAAATGGCACGATACGTCGCGGACGAAGCCGTTGATGCGGGACTCACCGGAATCGATTGGATTGCTGAGCACCAAGCAACAACCGGAAAGAGCGTCGTTCCGATTGCGGACCTCGTATATTCAAAGCAAAGCTTCCGGAAAGTACGGTGGGTCCTTGCCGTACCGGAAGACTCTCAATACGAGAAACCAGAAGACCTCGAAGGAGCACGCATCTCGACCGAACTTGTTCGAACCACCGAAGAGTACTTCAAAAAACTTAACGTAAACGTCAGCGTTGAGTTTTCGTGGGGCGCGACCGAAGTTAAACCCCCCCATCTCGCGGATGCCATTGTGGAAGCGACCGAAACTGGCTCGACATTACGAGCGAATCACTTACGTATTATTGACACTGTTCTCGAGTCAAACCCACAACTGATCGCCAGTCATCGTGCACTCGAAGACAACGACAAGCGAACCAAGATTGAAAATATTGCATTGCTCCTAAAAGCAGCAATGGAAGCACAAGGTCGTGTCGGCCTAATGCTCAATGTCGAAAAAGACAAACTAGAGACGATAATCGCGTCGCTTCCAGCGCTTCAAAAACCGACAGTGTCGGCGTTAAGCGATGACAATTGGGTTGCGGTCTCAACCGTTCTTGAGGAACGTGCTGTCCGCGAACTCATTCCGAAGCTTCGTGCGGCGGGTGCGCGTGGCATCGTGGAATATCCACTGAACAAGATTGTGCTGTAGAGGTCGAGAATGAGAATTATTTCGTCAAAAAACAAGCGCGCACTGCGATCTATTCTCAGTCGCAATCAATCCACGGATAATACGCGCGTTCGCAACGTTCAACGAATTGTCGACGACGTTCGGCAACACGGCGATAGTGCCGTTCGCAAGTATGCCCGGCGTTTCGACAAGCTGCGTGGTCCAGTCGAACTCTCCTTCGATGAAATTCGAGATGGAGCAGAAGCGACGCCGCCAGCTGTCCGGAAAGCAATCAGAGAAGCAGCACGTCACATTCGACGTGTGAGCGTAAAGCAGATCCCACAATCATGGCGTACCACCGTCGTGCCGGGTGTGACTATTGAACAAAGGGTCACCCCTCTCGATCGCGTGGGCTGTTATGTTCCAGGGGGACGCTACCCTCTGCCTTCATCACTGCTGATGACAACCATCCCTGCAAAGGTAGCGGGTGTATCTGAAATTTTAGTCGCCTGTCCAAACCCTGCACCCGCGGTGCTCGCAGCAGCAATGGAAGCCAAAGTGACACGCTTATTCAAAATGGGTGGCGCACATGCCATCGGTGCATTTGCGTACGGAACCAAAACCGTGCCAGCCGTCGACAAAATCGTTGGACCAGGAAGTGCGTATGTCTCCGCAGCCAAAGCATATGTGGCCGCGGACTGCCCCATCGACTTTTATGCAGGTCCTACAGAAATCGTCATTGTCTCTCGAAACGGCAATCCGGACTGGATTGCTTCTGATCTCATCGCGCAAGCCGAGCACGATCCTGAAGCACGGGCCATTCTAGTAACACCTAACCGTCCATTAGCTACGGCCGTCCGTACCGCATTAACAAAACAACTAAAAGAACATCCGGCGGCAATCCCCTCGATCGACACTCATGGCGTCGCTATCGTGACAGAGACCGTTAACGAAGCTATCGATCTAGGAAACGCGATTGCTCCTGAACACGCTGTCACCGACACACGCGCCATGGCAAATCGTCTTGTCAAAGCCGGTACGGTTTTTGTCGGGCCATACGCCGCTCAAGCTGCCGGAGATTACGCCACAGGGTCAAACCACGTACTGCCAACCGCCGGCGTTGCACGATTTCGAGGCGGGTTAAGTGCATCTGATTTTGTCCGCGTCAACAGCGTGCAACAACTGAACCAACGTGGGCTTCGCCGACTTGCCCCGAGCATTATCTCACTTGCCCACGCAGAAGGTTTACGCGCCCACGCGTCATCCGTCGCCCGGCGTGTCGTCTAAACGGGGGTCCTACGAAACATGCGAAGCGCTACCATTAAACGAGAAACCACTGAAACGAATATTAAACTTCGACTCGCGCTTGACGGTCGTGGTCGCTACAAGGTTGATACCGGCATCCGATTTCTGGACCACATGCTGGAACTGCTGGCTCGCCATGGAACGTTCGATCTCACGCTGAACGCGACCGGAGACCTAGACGTCGACCAACACCACACGGTCGAAGATGTCGGCATCGCCTTGGGTGAAGCTGTGTCGAAAGCACTTGGCTCTCGTCGCGGTATTAATCGTGCCGGCTACTTTGTCATGCCGATGGACGAAACACTCGGTGTCGCCGCGGTCGATCTTAGCGGACGAATACATGCCGTTGTCGATTTGAAGTTGCGAGTGAAGAGAGTCGGTGATCTCCAGGCCGAACTCGTGCACGATTTCTTCGATGGCTTTGCCCAAGGGGCACGAGCGAACGTCCATGTCAAAGTACTCTACGGTCGGTCGAGCCACCACCAGATCGAAGCCTTGTTTAAAGCTTTTGCACGTGCACTGCGCGTGGCCTGCTCACGTGACAAACAGCTCGGGCGAATGCTTCCGAGCACAAAAGAACTACTCTAATCGCGAACGAGCCTGGAATATCATGATTAAATTGATCGATTACGGCGCCGGTAATTTGACATCTGTACGAAAAGCCCTGAGCTACCTTGACGCAGTGTTCGAGACACCACAGGTGCCAGCGGACCTCGGCCATGCAACCGCAATCATCGTCCCAGGTGTTGGAAACTTTGAAGCAACAACCGCGCTTGACGGAGTATGGCGACAAGGCATTGCCAATGAAGTCGACCGAGGCACCCCACTCTTAGGTATCTGCCTCGGTCTTCAGTGGTTGTTTAGTGGCAGTGACGAAGCCCCAGATGTGCCGGGATTCGGCGCGATCGACGGCTGTTGCCGTTTACTTGAACAAGAAGCGGGAGACCCCTCGGTAGTAGGAACATACAAAGTTCCACACGTTGGCTGGAACAGTCTTCACCGACAACGGGACTCCTGGATCCTCGAAGGTGTCAACGAAGGTAATCAGGTGTACTTTACCCATTCCTTCGCGGCACCAATAACCACCGAATGCGTCGGATCAACACGCTACGGAATAGATTTCGCCAGTGTTGTAGAACAAGATCAGTTGGTCGGTGTACAGTTTCACCCTGAAAAATCCGGTGACGTTGGACTTCGTATTCTGAAAAACTTTTTGAACCGAATTAACGCATCCTAGAGTACAGCGTCGTATACCCATGTTGTCCAAACGCATCATCGCGTGCCTCGACGTCCGAAATGGATCAGTAGTCAAGGGCATCAATTTTGAAGGACTTCGAGTGGCCGGCGACCCGGGTGAACTCTCACGGCGATACAATCGTGACGGCATTGACGAAATCGTTATTCTTGACGTCACAGCAACTATTGAAAAACGAAAGGCGCTGGCCGATACGATCCACGCTGTGGCCAAAGAAATTTTCCTGCCGCTGTGTGTTGGTGGTGGCATTAAAGACGAAGCTCATGCTGACGCTGCCATAGAAGCTGGTGCTGACAAGGTCAGCCTAAACACCGCGGCCATCGCGAATCCTGAGCTACTCACTACGCTTGCACGGCGATACGGCAGTCAGGCGGTTGTCGTAGCTATCGATGCCAAACGTGTTGACGACATATTCCAAATCTATGTACGTAGCGGCCAACAAGCCACTCGTCGAGACGCCGTAGACTGGGCGCGAGAAGCTGCCGACCGTGGCGCCGGTGAAATTCTTTTGACGTCGATCGATCGAGACGGCACAAAAAGTGGCTTCGACTGCGAACTAACAGCGGCAGTATCTAACGCAGTGTCCATTCCCGTGATTGCATCAGGTGGTGCGGGGACATTCGATCATTTTGTTGATGTTTTTACGAAAGGCCAAGCGCATGCGGCACTCGCCGCCTCAATTTTTCATTACAACGAACATGCCGTAAGTGACCTAAAGAATCACTTGCGCCAGAACGGCATA
Source organism: Acidobacteriota bacterium (assembly GCA_012963185.1). Next base: position 8,779 of record DTWD01000561.1, on the reverse strand, counting down.
CCAGTTCGTCTCTCATGCTAATACCATCGATTGATCTTAAAGGCGGTCAAGTCGTTCAGCTCATACAGGGTGAACGACCAGCTATTGCCACGGATGACCTTGACTTATGGATTAGTCGTTTTAAAGGTTTTCCACGTGTACAACTCATCGACTTAGATGCTGCGATGAGAACTGGCACAAACGACAAATTACTTCGTCGAGTTGCATCGGTACTTCCCTGCCGCGTCGGAGGCGGAATCCGCACGATCGACCGAGCGTGCGAGGTACTCGAATACGGAGCGGAAGCGGTAATAATTGGGTCTTCACTCTTTCTGGAAGGTAGGCCAAACATCGACTTTGCCAACACATTGGCGAGCACGATTGGAAAACGTCGGATCATCGCAGCGGTCGATAGTAAAGGCGGTCGAGTTGTGGTCAAGGGCTGGACCGAGGCAACGTCTCTGACAGCCGTTGATGCGGTGCAGGCACTGGAACCATTCTGTGAAGAATTTTTATATACGCATGTCGATAAAGAAGGCTTAATGGAAGGCACTGACCTCGATGCAATCATGGCGGTAAAGCAGGCGACATCGCGCCGAGTGACCGCAGCTGGCGGCATTACCACGCAAATTGAAATTGACCGTCTCAATGAAGAAGGTATCGATGCCGTTGTTGGAATGGCCATTTATACCGGTCGGCTCGCCATCGAACCCCCACAGACGCGCTAAATTTCTAGTTGAATTTTGTAATCCACACTTATTGAGAACAACAACCGCATGACGCAAACATGGGACCCTGACGAATACGCACGCCACGCGCGATTCGTTTCAGAACTCGGTCAGCCTGTAATTGATCTGCTTAACCCAAAACGCGGCGAGCGCGTGCTTGACCTCGGTTGCGGCGACGGTGCGCTTACGGAAAAGCTTATTGCCGCCGGATGCGACGTAGTCGCAATCGACAGCAGCCCCGAACAAGTGTGGGCGGCACTCGAACGCGGTATTGACGCGCGCATCCTCGACGCAACCGACTTAGGATTTGAAGGTGAATTCGATGCAATTTTTTCAAACGCTGTTTTACATTGGATCACAGATGCCGACGAAGTATTAGCGCAAATCCGAAACGCCCTCGTACCGGGTGGACGCCTGGTGGCAGAATTCGGAGGCGCAGGATGTGTCTCGGCGATCCGGAACGCACTTAGCACCGCTCTAAGTCATCGCGGAATCGACGCAAGTCGTGTGAATCCTTGGTATTTCCCAACGGGTGATGAATATCACGCCAGACTTGAAGCGCACAGTTTCCATGTTGACATGCTTAGTGTATTTCCTCGCCCCACACCATTACCGTCAGATGTCACATCATGGCTGGAGATCTTCGCCAAACCGTTCTTAGCAACGGTAAGTAAATCCGAACGACCACAATTACTCGAGGAAGTCAGAGACCTACTGGAAACCGACCTACGAACAGCAGGCGGCATTTGGGTCGCTGATTACGTCAGGCTTCGCACGGCCGCTACCAAGATGTAGCAGAGTATGCGTCAGAGTCCGAGTTGTGCCGCCATGTCATTAAAGTTCGTTGCAACGAGATCAAAGTCTGGATCTGGAGTTAGGTCTCGTTCAACATGCGGGCCGAATTCTGTGGGTCGGGGAACATAGGCTGTCCGAAACCCCACGTCTGCTGACGCACGTAGGTCGCCTTTATGCGCGGCCACCATCATGACTTCTTCCGGCTTGAGACCGAGCAAATCCGCCGCCTTGAGGTACACCTCGCGATCAGGTTTGTACTGATTAGCTAACTCGGCAGATAGAACCGCATCCCACGGAAGTCCAGCATTCTTCGCCATATTGACGAGCAACGCCACATTTCCATTCGATAGCGATGCCAAGACATACCCTTTACGCAACCGCGTTAATCCGTCGACCGTATCAGGCCATGGCGTCAGTCGATGCCAGGCACGGTTCAGTTCATCAAGCTCATTATCACTCAGCGCAGTCAACCCATATTGAGGAACCAAATCGTCAAGAATCATCCGGTGGAGGTCATCAATTTTTGTCCACCCAAGTTCACCACTCCGTACACGCTGCATAGCCGGCCCGTATCCGCCACGCCAATCATCCGCAAAAGCGGACCAATCAGCCTGAATCCCATGCCTGCGTCCGACCGCCTCACCTTCTTTGGTAATACTGGTCCTCCAGTCGACAACCGTACCAAAAACGTCAAAGGTCATCGCCCGCACGCCACGCAGACGCTCAGGTAATTCCTGAAACGCTGCGCCTTCGGACGCGGAAAGACGGGACACCGTAGATGCCAGCAACGTTGCCGAACCCGCGGTCAGAAATGTCCGACGATTTAAAATTTGGTCACGATTTTGCATAGCCCACTCCACCTGATTCGGTAACTACCAGTTCCGCCCCCACTAGCCTAGACCAGTGTTAAGTTCGTGGCTAGTCGAGCGAGCTCATTACTAGACAACTGAGCCATCTATCAGAGTAAAATCGAGCATTCTCACTTATGGTCAGAAAATCGTCTCATGCTCCAAATCAGCCGGATCCAATGGCCGAAACCCTATCCGAACAACTAGCGGCTGCTGACTCAGACACTCTCAGCCGTCTCTACGATACGCATGCAGTCAGTGTATTCTCCCTCGCTTTGCATATCGTTAATGATCAGCGTGAAGCCGAAACCATTGTGGAACAAACGTTTCAGCACGCCCAACGCGAAGCAAACCGGTTTGATCCAGAACGGGATTCAGTAAATAGCTGGCTACTCAGAATCACTCGGCGTCTTGCTGTTGATGCGGTACGTTCACGTAGCGGTAATGGAATTAGTGTAAATGCTGCGACCGTTCAACTTCCTGATCCAGCACAACGACAGCGCTTCGACGTCGCGTCAACTGACGCCGCCGATGCGTTGCGAAACGCTCTCATCAGGCTACCTCGACTTGAACGAATTTCTGTTGAACTTGCCTACTTCGAAGGACTTTCACCGGGGCAAATTGCTGAACGTCTGGAGCACCCGCTGGAAGTCATCAGAGACAAGGTGCAAATGGGACTCCACACGTTGCGCACAACACTTGAGGCGAAAACGTAATGGAGACTAACCCGACCAATGACCCGTTCAGCGGTTTGGCCGGTCTGTACGCCCTTGGTGCACTCAACGCCGACGAACGTAAGGACTTTGAAACACATATCGAAATATGTCAGAACTGTGTAAATGAAGTCATGAAACTGTTGCCGGTTTCCCATGCGCTTACCCGGGCGGTGCCGTACCACGAACCACCGGTACAACTTCGGAAACGAGTAATTCAATCAATTACTGGTGTTTCTTCAGGCGCAGATTCTCATCACCATAAGATCAACAAGAGCCAGCAGTACACGGTCCAATCTAACTCCGGACAGACAAACAGCCGTCGTGTCTTATTTAATATGGCGGTTGTTATTTTGTTGGTCGCTGCCGGCGGGTTCGGTTGGTACGCTTCGCAACAGGTCAACTTTGCTCGCTCACTTGAAGAAAACCTCGACGCGGCAAACCAGCGCGCCGTGCTCGCAGAAACGCAATCAGAGGCCGCGCTGCGCCTCGCTCGTGAATCGGACCAGCGGGCTGATCTGTTTTCTGCCGACGATCTCATCCCGATGCCGCTGACGGCTCAGCCAGTCGCGCCAAACGCACAGGCCCGAGTGTTTTGGAGTACTGAGCACGGTATCGTTCTAACCGTCACAGGATTGCCGCCTGCACCTGCAGGGCGAGCGTACCACCTCTGGTTCGTGCCGGTGGCAAACCCAGTCAGTGGAGGACCATTGACACTCGATCCCGGCGGACGAACAACAACAGATGTCGAAGCACCTGATGGAGTGCTTGCACCGGTTCCAGTTGCTATTACGCTTGAACCGGAGGGCGAGATGGTGAACCCGACAGGCGAAGTATATTTCCTTGGTCGTCCAACCGATGAGGACTAAGGCTCTGTAGCCTGCCCCAGACTCAGCAAGTTCGCTAACAGTGCATACGCGCCGGTAGTTCCAGCTGGCAACTGGCGCCACAAACCGAGACCAACATAAAGCCAACGTCCATCACCAATTCGGGCCTCAACGAGTGCGCCTCGTTTGATACCGGGATTAAATTCAAAAGAATCTTCGAGTTCAATAAGGTCGATATAGTTCTCATCCCGATCACCCAAAAAATAGAGACCTCGTTCTTGCACCCAATCGTCCCACGTCTGGGCGGCAATACGATTTGGCCACGCGAACAGTGGATGATCATTTTCCAGTACTCGAATCGGAGCACTTTCATCGGTAACACGATTTCGACTCACCTGGGCTGGGTAAGGCCCATACTGAGCTTGATTAAACTCGAACTTGTTGTACTGAACGATCACAGTGCCGCCATTCTCAACGTACTGCAATAACCGATCATTATTGGCACGGAGATCCTGACGATGCTCATACGCTCGCACACCGGTCACGATTACATCAAACCGTTGAAGATCACCCCACGCCAAGTCGTCACTGTCGACAAACTCTAATGATGCCCCAAGTTGTTCGATCGCCGAGGGAACAGCATCGCCTACGCCATCAACATATCCAACAGAAAGATCCGAAACCATTGACACGTCAATCACTTTGAAACGCCCTTCCGCTACACGACCAAGGTGACGACGCCCGATATGTGGGTACTCAACAACCTGAATGCCACGCTGAAACTGTTCAGTCCCATCTTCGACGACAGTTCCAACGCGATACTCTCCTACCTGACTACCACCGGTTGAAACCTGAAAGCGTACAGTCTGCGACTCATCTTCCCGCGAAAACCGAATCGGTATGGTTTCAGGCGTTGCACTCCATCCAGTCGGAAGTCTCAACGTCACTTCACCAGAACTCGGATCGGGACCCGCATTGATAACACTGACGCGAACTTCATGGTCTTCATCACGGTCGGTCGGAATGATGGCAATCTCAGGCGTCATTGACACTACAAATCTAGGGACAACGCTGAGAGAAGTACGTTTCTCCCCGGCAAAAATGTCGTCAGAGTACCGATACGCAACGGGCCTATCGATTGCCACGCTGACCCCTTGACCCAAGTCAAACTCTAAGGTCACCCTAAAGGGTGTCGGCCGAAACGGAGCACCAAACGGCACATCTTCATCGACAATGTACCGATCAGCATCAGGTTCGTGACGCCAATGAATATCGGTTGGTCGCGTATCAATCGGAATCGTAACAGCTTGCGCACAGGAATAAACTGCCCCAGACACGATGCTTTCGGTGTCACAAGCAACAGCGCCCGCAAAACCAGCAGTTCTCACACCGCGAACGGTAACAGGAACGCTTCCTCGATTTGCAATCAATACAGAAACATCGATTGTTTGACCTGGAACGACAAGACCGTCACTAGCCAACACCTCAATGTGTACCGAATGAACCAATAATCCAGCGTTAACAAACTGACGTTCTTTCGTCGCCAGTCGAAAATCGATCTCCCAGTGAGCGTCCTCAGAAAGCGACATAGCAGCAAGGCTGTCACGAAGTTCACGAACAGCCTGCAAGCCATTCAGGATCGGAAGGCGAGCACCCGACAATCCGTTGCGCTTGTACTGATCGAGCGCTGCCGTGCTGTACCCAGCAATCGTCTCCAGAGCTTGCGTCAAGCTCACCGGTGGATTCGAACCAGCAAATGACGCCAATGCTTGGACCGACGTATCAACACCGTCAAAAAGTGAAGTCTCCTCAGACTCGAACAGAGTTGAATCTATTGACTCAACCAATTGGAACCTCGCACCCATAGCACTGGCCGGTAGAGCGACCAGCTGTGACATACCCTGGCACTTGTGCATCCCACGCGCGCGACTCCCTATCTCTGCATAGGTTGTACCTAATAACGCGTCGTATCCTCCCAAATCAACGGTAGTCAAATCCGGATCGGGGTCAGTCCGACGGAACCCGGGCGGACCAAACCCAAACCCGAATGGAAACCCGGCGCTGAAGTAAAACTTATGAGCGTGCCAAGCGCGTAAGCCCTCAGATATTTGCTCAGGAAATCGGTTTGGGTCGGCTGCCGCATGGTACGCCTCATGGGCTAGCACTGCAGATGCTTGATGATGCTGACCTCCGCCTCGTCCTGACGGACTCATTGCGGACATTACTTCCGGGCGAATTGTTCGAATCATCCGGACCATGTCACCGAGAACCTCTTCACGCCCCCAACGAGAAAAAGTTTCCTCGATGCTAAATGAATAACCAAAATCGACAGCGCGAGTGAAATATTGCTCAGCACCATCTAGTCGGTGAGCAGCCAAAAGTTCTTCCGTTCTCAGTACCGCAAGGCCATCGAAAAGCTCATCTCCGATTTCGTTCTGTCCGCCATCTCCGCGAGTAGCAGTCAGTAATACGGTGCGATGCCCTTGGCCTTTAGCCAATTTTGCCAACAAAGAATTATTCTCATCATCAGGATGCGCCGTGAACATCATGAATGTCCCGACACTATTGAGTTGACGCAACACGACAGCTACATCGGTCGGGCCACTACCGGAACGAAGTGGTTGCGCCACAATGGGTGACGTAACGACAGTGACTACCAGAAAAAGAATAATGGAACCCGCTAAGCGCTTTAATCGCATAGTTTTCCGAGTATACACCTGACAGATTTCCTCTATCCCCGAACCCCGGTTACCACAACATCAGAATGCCGTTCCCGATTGCGTAACGACATGACTTCTTCGTAATAGGCCTCATATCGCGGCACGATCTCATCGGCACAGAAACGTTCATGAACCGCCCTCCATCCGCCCGTTGAAATACGCTGGTGAACGACCGTATCAGTCAGCAAGCGGATTGCACTCTCTGTCATTCCGCTAAGGTCGTCTGGATCGTGCAAAAACCCTGTTTCGTCGTGTGTAACGACCTCACGTAATCCTCCTACACGCGACGCCACAACCGGCACCTCGCAGGCCATTGCCTCAAGGGCTGCCACACCAAAGCTCTCCTGCAACGACGGCAATAGACAAACATCCGCGATCGACAAAAGTGGTACCACCAGTTCCTGTTCGCCGAGTGGCTCAACATCCGCAGAAAGTCCATATTCGCGTGCACGTCGACACGCGGCTGGCAGATCAGGGCCGTCCCCAACCAACAGGAGGCGTGATGGAACGACTTTCCGAATACGACGAAAGATCTCTACGACCATTTCTGCTCGCTTGACGGGACGATAATTAGACACATGAATAACTAATTTCGTATCGGGATTACCTCGACGATAACGCTGAGCGAGCGATTCATCGAACGTTCTCTTATGATATTGACAATCGAGAAAGTTCGGAATTACACGAATATCCGCATGAACCGAAAGCTGCCGATACGTGTCATCTCGCAATGACTGAGATACCGCCGTAACGCCATCAGACTGGTCAATTGAAAACGCGGCGGTTTCAGAGTAGGACGGGTCACTACCGATAAGCGTAACGTCCGTGCCGTGCAATGTGGTAACAACACACGGGACACGCGGCCGGCCGGAGGCTGCCAAAATCTGTCGAGCCAGATAGGCAGCCGTCGCATGTGGCACGGCATAGTGTGCATGGATAATGTCGAGGTCGAACTCACGTGATACTTCTACAATCTTATTAGTCAGTGACAATAAGTACTGCGGCTCACGAAACAATGGGTACCCTGGTGTCTGAACAGCATGAAACGCTAGTCCTGCCTGAAAATCGACAAGTCGGAACGGCTGCTCACTGCTAATAAGACGAACCTCGTGTCCTCGTCGAGCTAGAACCTTCGCTAGCTCCGTGGCAACAATTCCACTGCCACCCACTGACGCGTAGCACACAATACCGACGTTCATAAAACCCAGTCTCTACTGTAGACGGCAGCAATATCGACCGCGCTTACCGCAAGCAAGTTCCTTACCCTGTTGTCCACACATCTCAGGTTAGACATTTTCGTTCCCACACCGAGACACCACTAATCTAGCTGACCGCTCCAGATCTGAAACGGCCTGCAGTTGGCTAGCCGAGCCGGTGGTACATAATTCCATCCAATGAAACTTCGAGTCATGCGGTCGACGTTTCACGCGACATTCAAGACGGCCACTAACGACTCGCGCAAATACTCGCCGATTTGCAAACAACGCTGACCTGCCAAACAAATAGCCCAGACGCACACCACAATGCCAGTGCGCAAAGTCACGAAGAAAGTTCTCAGCCTCCGATCGACCAACCATAAACCATCTCCAGAAAAGGCATTCTACACGTTCGGTTTAGCGCGCTGGTCTGAAGTAACCCGGCTGCACAAGGGCAATTGCGTTATCGTTTCCCCGAGTATTCCAGCATTTGTTGCGTAAAGTCCTGAGGATACGTAATTACCACATCAACAATCTCGCCCGATGAATCCACCACGGGCTCAAGTTTCGGCATCACAAATCCAGTGTAAGACGGCACATTGACCCGCGACACGCGGTCAACGACTTGATCGCGGAGTGCTGGGTCAAAATAAATACCGTACGATTCAAAAAGTGTGTACGCCGCGTCATAGTCGCCTTCAGACTTAATCCGCTGCACCTCAGCTAAAAGCGTCCCGACGCCTTCACGAAAAGCATTGCTATCAATCATGACATAGTAGGTTTTACCATCACGGGTACGCTGCTCAATCGCGTTAGTGTTATCCATAAGCCAGTGAACAACCATCTGCCGATTACGCATATGGTCTTGTTCTATCTGAGCTCCTTCCCGAACCCGTCTAAGCTGCAGGATGGCATTTCGCGTATAGGACTCGTACTCGGCAACAATGATGTCTTCGTGGTGTTCCGAGTCAAT
>DTWD01000560.1 GCA_012963185.1 Acidobacteriota bacterium | reverse complement strand
TGTCAGCGATTGCTCTGTCGTTATGCGGTGCGTGGGTTTCCACTTTTGGGGCAGGGGCTTTTCAAGCCCCGGCGCTTGGGTCGGTCGAAGAAATTGCGAACTGCGAAGGTTTACTGTACCAGCGAAATCTCACGATCACCTATGCAGGTCTCGCAGAGACTTCTAAAGGCAAGTCGTATTGCTATGTGAAGGGATTGCTTCTACCTGCGATTCACTTTCATGTTCAGTTGCCTTTGCCGGGTGATTGGAATGGTCGATTCCTCAAATGGGGTGACGGTGGAAAAGATGGCGACCTCGATTTTGCCGACCATCGTGTGACGGAGGGTTATGCCGTTGCGAACAGTAATACTGGGCATGATAACGGTGCGGAGCCCGGCTCATCATTTGGGTATCACAATCGGCAGGCTGAGATAGATTTTGGTTACCGAGCTGTTCATTTGACGACGATGGCAGCGAAGACGGTTATTCGAAACTATTACGGAACCGCCCCAGAATATTCCTACTTTGAAGGATGCTCGACGGGTGGCCGTCAAGGGCTAATGGAGGCGCAACGGTACCTGGATGATTTTGATGGCATTGTTGCGGGTGCACCAGCTAATCATTACCAAGAAATGAATGCTGTTCGTGTATGGCTTTTGCAACGGATGCTACGTGACGAAGGTACCGCTGCGCTGGCGTTTGACGTTGATGGTGACGGGCGTTTCGACAGTATTCGAAAGCTTGAGATCCTTGCAGATGTTGTTTCTATGGGTTGTGATCACGTCGATGGTGTCGTCGACGGTGTAATCGATGATCCGATGCGCTGCAACTTTGACCCGACACGAGATTTAGCTGCGTACCGGTGCCGCGGCGAGGTTGATGCCGAGGATTGCTTTACTTCGTCGCAGATTCAGACGATTCGGGATTTTCATTCTGGACCACGCGATCGTGCCGGAGAGCCGATCTATGCCGGGAAACCCATTGGTTCAGAATCGCAGTGGGCTAATCTGTTCATTCCCCATAGTAGAAACAGGTTTGTTCCCAGTGCGGTTCGGCTCGGCGGAGATCATCTCAACTACTTGTTTTACGACAATGATCCCGGTGTCACGGTATCCGACCTTCTTGATTTATCGATAGAACCATCAAAAGACTCGATGCCTCCTGAATGGGCGTGGTGGGAATTTGACATTAACGATGTTCGAGCGGGCAAAGGTGATGTCATGAAAGCGATTACCGATGCGACCGATCCTGTTCTGTCGCGGTTTTTGAAACAGCGGAATGGGAAACTGATTATCTACCACGGATGGGCCGATGCATTAGTCGTTCCTCAACCGACGCTACAGTACTACCGCGATGTCGTTGCCGCTACGTTTAATGGCGATACGAAAATGGCAAGGGAACACGCACGTTTATTTATGGTGCCTGGCATGGGGCATTGCCGTGGTGGTGCAGGCCCCGACACTTGGGACCGATTGGCACCGCTTGTTGATTGGGTTGAGCAAGGTATTGGACCTGATGCGTTAATCGCTACACACCTGACGGACGGTGTCGTGGATAATGAGCGTCCCATCTGTGCCTTTCCCGAGCGGGCGGTTTATACCGGCCCCGTCGGTGGCGCGGATGATTCAGAGAACTGGACGGTTGATAATTTCGCCTGTCGATTGGTTCCCTAGATCGTTCTAGGCTTTAAGAAAACGAGGGATTATGAGTACGGATCTGTATAAGAGTGGTTTGCAAATTCGTCGACGAGTGCTTGGTGATGATTATGTAGACCGCGCACTAGCTAATGTGGATACGTTCAACTCGGAGTTCCAAGAATTAGTCAGTGAGTATTGCTGGGGCAAGGTCTGGGGTCGGTCGACACTCAGCGACCAGCAGCGGAGTCTGAATAACTTATCAATGATGGCGGCGTTGAATCGTCCCCAGGAGTTTAAGGTTCACATGAGGGGCGCGCTGCGAAACGGCTGCAGTCTTGATGAAATACGTGACACTTTGCTCCAGGTGGCGATTTACTGTGGCATCCCTGCGGGTGTTGAAGCCTTCAGGCTGGCACGTGAGGTTATCGATGCGGAAGGGATTCAGCCTGACCCTGAGTGATGATTAGCCCCCTTCCTCTCAGAGTAATTGATGAGAGTGGTTCGGTGAGATGTCTATTGAGGGACGTATGCGGGAGCTGGTCCACTAAATTGAACAGCTTCCTCTCCGGAAGGAGCGCTTCCGAACATACGGGCCGCACGTTCACTTACCTGTGGTGCGGTGTTACTGGTCAAGATAAGCCAGTCTGACACAGTACCTGGTTCAAGTAACCCCATTCGAAGTTCTTCGATGGTATCGACTGTGTCAGCAAACGCGCTTTCCTCCAATGCACGCCATTGGACACGGACGGCCGGTACTGGCCGCTCCCGGAGGCCGGTATAGACGGCGTGGAAGTTCACGAGGACTTCTGGTTCGTGGCCACGGGCAACCCGCCCGGAGCCGGGTATCACACGGCCAGCCTGGATACCGCCCTTCAGGATAGGTTCCAAGCCATATACACCATAGACAAACCTCTGGCTCCAGAGCGTGAGGTGCTGGCCAGTATAGTGGGCGATGGGGTGGCCGATGGGCTGACCCGGTTCGCCTCCGATGCTAGGCGCAACAAGGCTACATACGTAAGCACCCGGAACCTGATCCAGGCGGCGCGGCTGGTACAGCGGGATATTGACCCCATTAGGGCCGTGAGCCTGGCCATCAGCCAGAAGTTCAAGGACTACCGGGGTGGGCTGGATGAGCTAGCTAAGCTCCACCTTAAGCCCTATTCCCTGGTGAAGGCTATGGTGCACGCCCAGGACCCCAACTGGGGGCGTCTCATGATGGCGCTGGGCAAGAGCGGGGTCGAGGTGGACGAGTCCAATGACGAGGAGGCCGACGAGGTCTGCGAAAAGTGCGAGCGACCAATGCTCATCAAGTCAGGACGCTACGGCCAGTACAGTGCGACTTGGCCATCTTTTCTCATGCAACGGGTTCCCTGAGTGC
>DTWD01000559.1 GCA_012963185.1 Acidobacteriota bacterium | reverse complement strand
TTTCGAAGACGGGTGTGACATTATGTGCTGTCAACCAAGTCTGGAGATCAGTTAAAAGGCCAGCGGCTTCGTCCAGTTGAGACTTTGCGACAATGCCTACGCGGCGGATGGGCTGTTGTGCACTAGTTTCGGACTGCTTCATGTTGGCTCGCTGTCTGAGTCAATGTCTTCGGCACGCTTAAAGTGCAGGAAGAACTCTCGATTTCCTTCCGCTCCTGTTATTGGCGATTCGACTGTGTTCACTCTTGATAATCCTAACCGATCTCCTGCCGATACTACCTGTTCGATCACTCTCGCGTGAACCGTAGGGTCTCGAACAATTCCTCCTCGGCCAATCTCTGCCCGTCCAGCCTCAAACTGGGGTTTTACCAGTGCAACTAGATCCGCTCTATGATTCAGACGTGCAGGGAGGCCCGGTAAAATTAGGGTTAGCGAAATGAACGAGACGTCGATACTCACGATGTCGAATCGTGATAGGTCGTCTGGCAGTGGCGCACGTTCGAGTGCGCGGGCATTAACGCGCTCCAGCACAACAACTCGTGGATTCTGACGAAGCTCCCAGTCAAGTTGTCCATGACCGACATCGAGAGCCACGACCTGTCGAGCTCCGCAACGTAGCAAAACATCGGTGAATCCACCAGTGGAAGCTCCAATGTCAAGCGCATCACGGCCTGCAACATCAATCGAGAATTTTTGTAGGGCATGTTTCAGCTTGATGCCCCCACGTCCAACGTAGGGATGGTCGGGTTCGACGAGAGTGAGCTCAGTTTCCGGGGAGACGAGTGTGCCTGGTTTAGAAGGGGAAGACTGATCCACAAGACGCACTTTTCCGCCTAGGATTAAAGCCCGAGCTCGCTCACGGGAGTGGGCGAGGTGCCGCTCGACGAGCAATGTGTCGAGCCGGACTTTTTTCATGCGCTATTCCTCAAGTCACGAAATCACGTAAGGACTATCAATTATCTTGATCGCTCTAACTGAGAACTTGTCAGTTGGATCTTGTAACGACCCAAGTGGCGATGTCCGAGAGATACCCTTTAAGATCAGCATTTCGAAGCACTTCGTGAGCTCGTTCCACTGATTCGTTCGCGAGTCGACGTGACTCAGCTACACCATAGAGTGACGGATAGGTTGTCTTACCCGCTGAAGCATCCTTTCCCACTGTTTTACCCAGCACCTCAACCGCACCTTCAACATCGAGAATATCATCTACAATCTGAAATGCGAGTCCAAGATGTGTGGCGTACTGATCAACTGTATCGGTAAGTGAGTCAGTTGCTCCGGCCATGGTGGAACCTGCTACTGCTGCCGCACGAATGAGTGCGCCGGTCTTGCGCGCATGCATACTGCGTAACTGATTGCTATCGAGTGGAATTGAGTCTGTCGACTGAGGAGTAATGCCGCTGGCCTCCAGATCGAGTGCTTGCCCACCGACCATTCCCACAGCACCAGCCGCTTCTGCAATAATGCGTATCGTTTTGAGCTGACGATTTATCAAGGAACGATCAGCCTTGACTAATTCGTTCGTCAATAGATGAAACGCCTGTGTTAGGAGGCCGTCACCGGCAAGGATTGCGAGACCTTCGCCATAGGCCATATGTGTAGTTGCTCGGCCACGGCGTAATGTATCGTTGTCCATGGCGGGAAGATCGTCGTGCACTAGCGAGTACGTATGGATAAGTTCGATCGCACAAGCTGTCGGCATAACGGACGCCCGAGAAGATGCGGTATCCTGCACCTCGTCGATCGCATCCGCGGTCATTAAAGTGAGCACGGGACGAAATCGTTTTCCGCCAGCGAGCACGCTGTATCGCATAGCCTCGGCAAGCACTTCTGGGCACGTCTCTGCGGTTGGAAGAAAGCGTTCAAGCGCTTCATCCACTTCAGTTCGGCAAGTTTGTAGATAGGTCGCGAGTTTCGGAGTATGAGTCAACGTTTGTTCTCAGGATCGAGATGGCCTTCGTCGGCAAGAGCAAGATCGTCAGGAGCTGGCTTGAGCTCCCCACGTTCGTCGAGCACCTCAATACGAC
>DTWD01000558.1 GCA_012963185.1 Acidobacteriota bacterium | reverse complement strand
GCGATATCGACGGTGACGGCATCCGTAATGACTGGGAAGTGCAGTTAGGCTTCGACGCGAGCTTCAGTTGTGTAATTACGATATTGCTTTCGACGTACAAGGATTGGTCAAATCTGCAGTTGTGGCCCGATTTAGCGGTGCCACTCGGGTGATTGGATTTTCTAAACCATTTTTGAGGGAACCTTGGGCTAAATGGTTGTATAGAGAAGAAGCGGACCCAGGTTCTCCGATTCACGTGGTTGAACGAAACCTTGGTATTCTGACGGCCTTAAACATTAAGGATAGAAGCTATACATTTCCGTTCGAGCTTGTAGACATTGCAGTTGTAGATGAAATTTACGCGCGTCTTGGTGGCAGAAACAATCCATTCGTTTTAGTTAATCCAAATGCTGCGTGGGTAAATAAGTGTTGGCCAGCGGAGTCTTTTGGAGCTGTAGCGGCTTATATTCGTGATAGACACGGTTTGCGTACAGTTGTCGTATGGAACTCGTCTTCTAAAGAAGACGAGGCACGTATGCATTTGGTGGTCGCATCGTCCGATGGAGCAGCCGTCTCAGCCCCTCCAACGACGCTTGTTGAACTTGCATCTGTAATTAAGGCGGGTGTTCTCTTTATTTCCGGTGATACGGGACCGCTTCACATAGCTGGTGCGCTTGGGACTCCAGTCGTTGGTATTTATGGTCCAAGTAACCCAGAGCGCAATGGTCCATGGTCTTCTCGAGATGAAGTTGTGTCAGCATCAGGTGGCTGTCAATGCCTGAAGCGCTATCGGAATCGTGGGGCTGTTGGGGTAGTGCGTCGGTGTGAGAACTCGACATGGTGTCTTGAGGATGTGACGGTCAGAGATGTCTGTGCCGCCGTCGATCGAAGTTTGTCTGGTGTATTTGCTGATGCTTGATCTTCAATCTAATCCGACGCTCCATGTTCTTTTCCGCATAGCCCGTAGGCGAGTTGCAACTGGTTTTATAGTTGCGGCTGCTGCCTTTGCGTTTGCACGTCCAACATGGCAGTCGATATTGATGGGCGTACCGGTAGCTATCCTTGGTGAATCGGTTCGTGTGTGGGCTGCTGGGCATCTAATCAAAGGTCAAGAGGTCACTACCTCCGGACCCTATGCCTTGGTCCGTCATCCACTCTACGTCGGTTCAGCACTGCTTGGATTGGGTTTTGTGGTTGCTGCCGCGTCGCTATTTGTAGCGGTAGCAGTATTGGCGTACCTCACGGTGATGATTACCGTTGCGGTCCGACTTGAGGAAGCTACATTAAGTGCAGATTTTGGTGAGACGTACGCTCGGTATGTTGCGGGGACATCACCAGTAGTTGCTCGACGGTTCAGTGTTCGTCGTGTTCGCGAGAACAGAGAGCATCAGTCTTTATTAGGATTAGTGGTATCGGTTGCAGTGCTTTGTTTGCTTGCGTCTTGATTGGTCAAGCTATAGTCGTATGGCTCGATGGGCGGTTAGCTCAGTGGTAGAGCACCGGCTTTACACGCCGGGTGTCACAGGTTCAAGTCCTGTACCGCCCACCATATTTTGGCTTATCTGATAAGTGTAGGTAGGCACAGTGCCGCACAAGATACTCCATTGATTGATAGGTCTTAGTACTGAATGTCTTTGCGGGAAACAACGAGGATCCAGTTACTTGTTTGTCACTTTCCGGAGTTATGGACGGAATGAGATATAGTCTAAGGAATAGGTGACCATCGGGTTTCAACACGCGGGGTCGTAGTTCAGTTGGTTAGAACGTCGGCCTGTCACGCCGAAGGTCGCG
>DTWD01000557.1 GCA_012963185.1 Acidobacteriota bacterium | reverse complement strand
CGTTTGCCGGCCGATAAGCTTCAACCCGAGCCAATCGTTCTGCTGTCCAATGGTATTAATCAGAAGTCGTGCGGGACCGGCTGTATTCGTAACGATCAAGTCCGTGTCGCCATCGTTGTCCAGATCGCCAAATGCTGCACCACGACTCACCTCGGACAAGTTGAACACGGCCCCCGCCTGATCCGTGACATCTTCAAAACTACCATCTCGACGGTTCTGAAACACCTGATTCCGCTGGTCTAAAGGAAATGGATTTTCCGGACCCAGACGTTCGATGTCTGTCGTCACAGTCCCGTTGACGGCGATGATGTCTTGCCATCCATCATTATCAATATCGATCCACGCAGCACCGAATCCGGTGTAGGGCAAACTGGCGGCGCGAATACCGCGTGGCGCACTGAGATCCTCAAACAGCCCCCTCCCATCGTTGACGTACAGCGTGCTGCCTTGGCCTGTCAGCTCCGTGATAAATAAGTCTTCGTCACCATCGTTGTCAAAATCGCCTGCATCAACTCCCATGTCAGCCTTCGCATTCCCGCCTGCCCCCAATGCCACGCCAGACAACAGCGCCATGTTCTGAAACGTACCGTCCTGTTGGTTGATCCACAGTTGGTTCTCCATCTGATCATTCGCAACAAACAGATCGATCCATCCATCATTATTGAAATCGGCGCTGGCATTGCCAAGCGCCGGTCCAAAATCCCGTGCAAGGCCCGCAGCTACCGTTACATCCACAAACGTTCCGTTACCCTGATTGCGATACAAAACGTTTGACTGTGGTAAACCTGATTCCGGTGCGCAATAGTCGGCAACACCAGATGGAGCGTAGCACTGCGTGTGCGTCTCGAGTGTGTACGCCAGATAGTTGCCGACAAAGAGGTCCAGAAATCCGTCCCGGTCATAGTCAAGAAAGGTCGCTGGAGCGCCCCAAGACGCATCGTCGGTACCGGACGTGGCTGAAACGTCTAAAAATGTACCGTCTCCGAGATTACGGAACAACTGATTTGGACCAAAGCGGGTGACATACAGGTCGACCCACCCGTCATTGTCATAGTCACCCGTAGCCACGCCAATACCGTAGCCCCGCGAACGCAGCCCACTTGCGTTGGTTACGTCTATAAACCGCAGCGTCCGCGTCCCGTCGGGATGCACTTCGAGCTCGTTCCGGAACAGTCGGTCGGTAAGTGGCTGCCCTTCCGGTGGTGTGATGAGTGGTTCACCTTCACCCAGTAGCTCACCCTGGGGTATGTAAACATCGAGGTCACCATCGTTGTCGTAGTCGAATAGGCCGACTCCGGGGCCCATCATCTCCGGCGTGTAAAAGCCACCGGTCATTCCGTTAAAGTGGATGTAATCAAGGCCCGTCGCCTCGGCCCGGTCAACGAACCACTCGACCTCGGCGTCCACCGACGCAGCGGATGCCGTGTCCGACGCCGGAACTGCAGGGGTGTCGGTCCCACAAGCAGCGAAAAGTCCAACTGTGAGAATGAGGTAAAACCCTGGAGATCGTGGCATCACTGAGGTTCGACGTGCATACCCTCATGCTCTAAACGGTATGAAGCAGTACCCCGTCCTCCGGCAGACCGACCAATAAATCTCATGTTTCTCAATCAGCATTCTACGGTGCCCTGAGGTATTTCAACAATGACGGCGGGATACACTACCAGTTGTGACACGTATCGCCCTTATCGGATTGATCGCGCTGATCCTCAACAGCGCCTATCTCGTAGCTTTTCCAACGGCTTCGGTCTGGTATTTCGCGAACGTGCTGCTACACCCCGTACTCGGAGTCGCCGTTGTCGGCGCCTGCGCATGGGTGGTCCGGCAGGGCTACTGGACAACGTCCGCATTCTTGAGGGTCGGCCTCGTGGGACTGGTGCTCGGATTGGTCTGCGGTGTGGGTATCACCATCGTCGGAGTAACAACCGCGACGCGACCACTGCTTTATTCCCATGTCGGAACTACCGTGACCGGAGTGCTCCTGCTGGCCGTCCACGTATGGCGCACCACCCAGAACAGCCCCTCCGGATCTTCCACCGTGCGCGTCCGAGTGTCGCTTGCACTTGCGGTGCTCTGCTTAATGTTGGCACCGGCGGCTCGGGCGTGGCATGACAGCACATGGCGCGCAAACTACCGCGTGGAAAACCCCATTCAGGCTCCACTCACGATGACCGAAGAAGGCGATGGCCCCACAAGCCCCTTCTTCCCATCATCGGCAACGACCACAACAGGTGACATCATCCCCTCAGATTTTTTTCTGACAAGTAAAACGTGCGGCCGTTGCCATCGTGACATCTATGACCAATGGAATTCCTCCGCACACCATTTCTCATCGTTCAATAACCAGTGGTATCGAAAATCGATTGAGTACATGCAAGATGTTGTCGGAACTGAACCTTCAAAGTGGTGCGCAGGATGTCATGACCACGCTGTGTTCTTCAACGGCCAATTTGATCGTCCAATCCGAGACCGGATCAACACCCCAGAAGCGCAAGCGGGTCTGGGCTGCACCTCCTGTCATTCAATCGTCCATGTTGGAAGCACAATGGGTCAGGGTGATTTCGTCATCGAATATCCTCCGCTGCACAACCTCGCTGCCAGCGACAACCCGGTGTTGTCCTGGATCCATGACCAGCTGGTGTCAGTGGCACCAGAACCACATCGCCGAACATTTCTAAAACCATTTCACCGCGAACAATCGGAAGCATTTTGTTCAACCTGTCACAAGGTGCATCTCGACACGCCCGTCAATGACTATCGATGGGTCCGGGGGTTCAACGCTTACGATAACTGGCAAGCTTCGGGCGTCTCCGGAGAAGGTGCCCGATCGTTTTATTATCCTCCTCAAGCCCAAACCTGCAACGACTGCCATATGCCACGCGTCGCCTCAGACGACCCGGCGGCAAAAGACGGTTATGTGCGGTCCCATCGTTTTGCGGCTGCCAATACGGCTATCCCATTCGTGAACGGCGACACGGAACAACTCCAAGCCGTTCAGGAATTCCTGCAAGCCGGGCAGGTGTCCGTCGACATCTTCGGAATCAGCCGCATAGAGGAAACCACACCTCCTAACGAACAACCACTAACCG
>DTWD01000556.1 GCA_012963185.1 Acidobacteriota bacterium | reverse complement strand
TGCAGAGTGACCTTGTCACCCTACAATCCCAGATCCAAAAGACCATCGTGTTTATCACCCACGACCTCGACGAGGCCCTGAGGATCGGAAGCAAAATAGCCATGCTTAAGGACGGCGAACTGCGCCAAGTGGGCACCGGCGAGGAAATCCTTTTGAATCCGGCCGACGATTACGTGCGCCGCTTCGTCATGGACGTCGACCGGTCGCGCGTCGTTACCATGGGAAGCATCGCCCGACAGGATGCCACACTACTCGAAGCTTCTGCCGATATTGAGGTGATAAGCCGCGCCCTTGACTCGTCATCCAACGAATTCGCCATTCTCATCGACGACGACGGTCGACCTACGGGGGTCGCGACGATCGAAACGTTGCGAGGTGGTGGTCAGGGATATGTGCCGGCAACGACAGTGCCCGCGGTTTCTGTCATTGAGGATGCCATGGTACTTGCGAAGGAAACGTCGAATCCTATTTGCGTTGTCGATGCGAACGGCCTGCTTGTTGGCGCTGCGTCACAACGCATCATTTTAGAAGCGATCACCCGGCCGTCAACCACCGCAGGCCCCTGAAATCTGCTACGCTAATGCCGCTATGCGTAAGCTGCTCGGCACCTGCTTCAGACGCTGTTAGATCTGCACGGTCACTTTCGCTTCTTCGCGAGGTTAGCAGCTCATAATTTATTTCAAGTGATTCGCGAAAGAATCTACGGATTTATCCAAGAAATCTGTGGCCGCAAACTCATTTCTTCCTATATATACCCCCTTCCTATATATACCCCGCATTTTGCACATTTAGATGCCGCTAAATCCTTGATGTACTCTGCCCAAGTGTCCTTAGATCCAATTGTCTTAACCCTTAAATTCAGCGTTCCCATAAACTCAACCTGTGCGATAGTCCCCATTAAATAAAAGGGCTACGTTTCAGGAATAGTTCAGTAGGAGATGGCCTAACATGATCAAGCAAGCAACAAGCGTTGATCAAAGCGATCGCCAAGTTCCCATCAACTTAAGGCAAAGCGGTTCCACTCCGGTAGAAATGCTTATTTCTACGCGTGTCCGTAAGTCTCCCTATTGGCATCTATCACACGAAGCTGGGTGCTGGCGGGCGACAATCTATAACCGGATGTACCATCCGCGCGGCTATATACGTCCCGAAGACGGTGGCGCTATGGTCGAGTACAACGCCATCGTCAACCATGTTACCATGTGGAATGTCGCCGTCGAACGCCAGATCCAAGTGGTCGGCCCCGAGGCCGAGGCCTTCGTCAATTACGTGATCACCCGCGACGCAACCTGCATCGAGCCTATGAATGCCAAATACGTTATCCTTTGCAACCAGCGTGGCGGCGTCCTGAACGACCCTGTCCTATTGCGCCTCTCCGATAACGAGTTTTGGTTCAGCCTCGCCGATTCCGACATCATGTTCTGGCTGCAGGGTGTCAACGTCGGCAAGGGTTATAACGTGGAAATCGCCGAGATTGACGTGTCTCCCTTGCAGATTCAGGGCCCCAAATCAGAGGCCCTAATGAGTGAACTCATTGGCCCGAAGATACACGACATTCCTTACTACGGACTGCTCGAAGGAAAGGTCGCCGACCATGATGTAGTCGTTTCACAGTCAGGCTTCTCGGGTGAGAAGGGCTACGAGATCTATCTGCGGGACGCTACCCTTCACGCCGAAGACCTTTGGAACGCGGTCCTCGAGGCCGGCAAGAAGCACAGCCTGATGGTAATCGCACCTGCCCACCACAGGCGCATCGCTGCCGGCATTTTGTCGTGGGGCCAAGACATGGACTCAGAGACCCTGCCTTTCCAATGCAACCTGGGTTATCAGGTTCCGCGCAATAAGAATTGGGACTATGTCGGCAAAGAAGCACTGGAGACGGCGCGCCGGAAAATTGAGGCGGGAAATTCACCCTTCAAGACTGTGCTCGTGGGCATGATGTTTGGCGGCAAGCCAATCGACGATTATGCAGCGGATTTCT
>DTWD01000555.1 GCA_012963185.1 Acidobacteriota bacterium | reverse complement strand
CGGTGAGATGCGAACTTCTTCGAAAGCCTCGCGCAGCGCAGCCTCAGTGACTGTTTCTGAGTTTTCCAGCACACCACCTGGGAATGATACTTGGCCGGCGTGCGTCGGCAATTGACTGGCTCGGACGGTGAGGAGGATATGTGGGATTTCCTGTAGTGGATACAGGACAGCCAGTACAGCTGCAGACCGGGCGGTTCCGGGGATTTCACCGGGTTGCCATCCATAACGTGGTCGTGGGGCTAATAGCTGATGAGCCATGTGTCCTGGCAGGAACTCTGGACTCGACTCCTGTAGTTTTTTCTCGATCTGATAGAGTGTCACCAACTCTGCTGCCACGGTAGGACATCTTACTGCGGCCCACTTGTTAACCTTCCGCTTTTATCATGCGCGAACAGGGCCGACCACAGAAAACGTTTGATCGGAACCTCGTTGAAGGGCCGCTTCCACGAGCGGTGTGGACACTCGCATGGCCAACGATGCTGCAGAACGTTCTTGGTGGCATCCAGGGCATTGTTGATCAGGCGATGGTTGGCAACTACGTGGGTCACATTGGAAATGCGGCGATAGGTGTGAGTTTGCAGCTGTTTATTCTCGTAATTGTTTTTGTCGCGTCGGTATTTAGCGGGATGGGTGTGCTTGTCGCTCGGTTTGCAGGTGCTGGCGAGGCCGAGAAGGTGAATCGTACGGTTTATCAGGCGTTTCTGACAGCTGTCTTTATGGCCGTAGGGATACTGGCCCCCGCTGGGTATTTTCTCGCACCGACCTTACTGGAGTTCATTAACGCTTCGCCAGAAGTTCAGGTTGAAGCATTACCCTACATCCGTGTCATGTTTGTGTTCAGTATTGGCATGCTGATTTTCTTTATGATGAGCGGCGCGCTTCGGTCGGCTGGAGATGCCAGAACCCCTCTTCGTCTCGGGGTAGCGATGACCGCAGGGAACGTCATCCTCAACG
This sequence comes from Acidobacteriota bacterium, assembly GCA_012963185.1. The sequence goes on along the minus strand of DTWD01000555.1, from coordinate 892 downwards.
TTATTTTGATTCCGGGTTTTGGTCCTATCCCAGCGCTTGGCACGCTCGGGGCTGCGATCGGCACAGCAATTGCCAGTGGATTAACGGCCATTGCGTTCCTTTGGTTACTGTTTTCTGGACGACTGGTGGTTAAGTTTTCTCGATCGATGTCATTTGCACCGGACTGGAAGATCATTCGGGAACTCTTCCGGTTCGGATTACCGACGGGATTTCAAGGCATTGTCATGAATTTGGCTGGTCTATTGATGTTGAGATTCATCGGTTCGCTTCAATACAGCTCAGAGGCACAAGCGGCGTATGCGGTGGGTTACACCGAGTTGTTTGCGCTCATTACATGGACCTCGGTCGGACTAATGGGCGCAACGGCGGCTATTGCGGGTCAGAATCTTGGCGCGGGGTATCCGGACAGAAGTGAACGATCCGCATTGGTGGCCTCGATGATCGGTGTGGCTGTGGCCGGTGTCGTGGGGTTGGTGTTTATCATCGCACCAGACCCGTTGCTTTCCATCTTCGGGATGAATGACGGGATTCAGTTGGAGTTGGGGCGTCAGTTACTGGCGTACCTAGCCGTGTCGGGCATTTTTGTTACTGTGGCGCTCATTTACACTGGTGGTTTACAGGGAACTGGTGATACAAGAAGTCCGCTTTATATTTCCATTGTGTCGCAGGTGCTCATACCTATTGGTCTCTGCAGTTATATTGATGCCACACAAGGTCTTCAGCCATCGGATATCTGGCTGGCAATTGTGCTCGGGCATATTACTCGCGCAGTACTGAGTGTTTTCCGGTTTCGTCAGGGTAAGTGGCGCAGTATCGTTGTTAATATCGAGTCGACGGCTACGTAGCCCTAGCAATACCATCGTCTTTTCGTCGCAAACATCTCTCTGCGCGT
>DTWD01000554.1 GCA_012963185.1 Acidobacteriota bacterium | reverse complement strand
AGGTCGTTTTACCGCCGCACGGGCTCGGGTCCGACGAAAAGATCGCTGTCCGGTATAACCGCGAAACGTAACCACAAGGTCAACACTTCGCACACTTCGACACGGCTTAGATAGATCGTGCCAAATGGCCTCGTGTTCAGAAACAATCACCGGTGTTCCAGAAGGAACTCTAATTTGGTCAATGGATGCGGCGCATGCCGTCAAGAAAAGTCCTGAAAGGCACAACGAAAACGAATAGATGCTACGACGGCAAGAAGCCAAAGGCCTTACTAACGTTTTTCTTCTATCTGACGGTCTGCAACACCAATCTTTCGTTCAATCGCATCAGGATCGATCGCATCACCGTCGCCGCTAAGCGCACGTTTCCACGCCTCTATTGCCTCAGCGTACTTCCCCATGCGATTAAATAGATCACCCAAGTGATCCTGAACAACAGAATTAGTCTGCAATTGGTCGCCGGCTGCCCTCAATGGAGATTCAGCGAGGTCGAAACGGTTCAACTTAAAGTAAGCCCAACCGAGGCTGTCGAGATAGGAACCATTATGCGGATCTTCCGCGATCGCACGTTCAATGAGCGTGACCGATTCTGCTAGTCGCTCACCTTTATCGGCCAACATATACCCTAAGTAATTGAGTGTTGGCGCATGCTCTGGGTCGCGGTCGAGTAATTCCCGAAAAGCACGTTCCGCATCTACGAATCGTTCATTTTGTTCGAATGCAGCACCCAGCTGAAACCTGATCGAATTATCTTCTGGGAAACGCTGCTGAGCCGTTACTAAAAGTTCTACGGCATCCTCTAATTGACGATACTCACTATAAAAACTGGCAAGGGCTAGAAATCCTCGAGGATCTTCTTTATTCGTCTCGACCAGTTCTTGTAGCAAAGATTCGCTACGGTCAATATTCCCACGGCTAATAAAAATTTCTGCCTCGATTAGCGCGAGAGAAACATCTCCCGGATGATTCCTACGTGCTTCTGCAAGCACACGTGTCGCATCCGTATGACGGTCGACCTCAACGTACGCACGCGCTAGCCTGGTCTGAAACGCCAGGTTATTCGGCATCCCCTCGATAGCAGCTTCATAAATCCGAACAGCCGCCTCAAAATTGCCAAGCTGTCCATACGCAAACCCAAGCAACGAAATAGACCGAGCGAGTCGATCGGGACGAACATCTCGCGCACGGGCCGCGTTAACTACCGGCTGCAAAGTGTCAACAACTGCCTTATGCTCACGGCGCCTGCTATGTACTTGAGCGAGCACGAACGGTCCACGTAATCCTTCTGGTTCCAGCTCCACCAGTTGCCGAGCGATCGATTCGGCCGAGGTGAAATTATTCAACTCAAGTTCAACTTCTGCTAGTAGATGCAAACTCGCAGCGTCCCTCGGACGCATCTCGACAAGCTCCTGAAGTACTACCCTTGCTTTATCTATTTCCCCGAATTCCAATAATGCGCCCGCAAGACGACGGCGCACAGTAGCGTTTCTTGGATTCAGCGCAACAGCCTGCGCATAAGCGCCCGCCGCTTCTCGCCAGCGTGTGCGCTGTTCGTACATCTCGCCTAACCGTGCCAAAGAACGGTATGACGGCCTTCCAGTAAAAACGGCCGTTTCAAGCGTTTCAAGAGCGTTGTCATGCCGACCAGCTTGTTCGTATGCCTGAGATAGCAACAATGAAATCTCTATTACGCCCGGTCCGTCACGAGCGAGTTCCTCAAGCAGCACAGTCGCATCATCTATCGCATCCGTTCTGAGGTATAAACGGGCCAACGTCAGGTCAACCTGCAGATCCGGAATTAATGGCCCGCGTGCTTGAGAAAGATGAGAAATGGCCCGCGTGACGTCACGACCAGATGCTTCGCGCCCATCAGTTGATGACGCATATGTCAGGCCGAGAATACGATGTGCGGTCCGATTCTCAGAATCTCTAATAAGGGCTTCTTCACCAGCCGTGATTGCTTCATCTGCACGTCCGGCACGTGCGAACAGTCCTGACAATTCCGCTAACGGCTCAGCAGCTTCCGTATCGAGTTGAGCGGCATCGCGAAACGCGGCGATAGCTGACTCAAGCTCACCTTCGCCTTCGAGATGCCGACCAAGCATAAACAGGCGATACGATGAAGCTTGATTGTCAAATGTTTGACTAGTGACAGTCTGGGCAATCGCGGCACTCCCTGTCGCTAGGAATGCCATACACGCATAAAATACGGCGAAACAACCGCACCTCTGACGCCTGTCTAGAAATAGATTCATTAACTGACTGATTGTTCCATAGCCACAGCACGTCAGACAAGAAATAAACTTTCGGTTTCCGTTCCTGCTATAGTGAAATACCGACGCATGAGTGTCGCCCCAGAGCTACTGGAGATTCTAGCTTGTCCCGCCTGCAAGACGCCGGTCGTGCTGACAACCGATGGAACCGGTTTAAAATGCGGTGAATGTGGGAGAGTCTATCCGATTAAGGACGATATCCCAGTAATGCTCACTGAAGAGGCCACGACCGATCCGTAGTCCGTTTTCAGCAGGCGTCTTCATTAAAAGATTGGGGTACACCAGCGCCGAGCGGATGCCAGATGACATCACAGAATCTGCTCGCTACAACCGTAACAGCCGACACTGCAACTGAGACTTGGGCATGGCGTCTGCTTTTACTGTTCGTGTTCGCACTCCCTCTCTCAATCGCTGCATCCTCAATTATTCTGACGGTGCTCGTCGCACTCTGGGGCAGACTCATTATTACCCAACCCTGCGCATCCTTCGCACCAAGATTTTTTTTACCACTGATTATTTACGCTGCCTGGACTCTCCTGAGCGTCGCTTTTTCTATCCAACCGCTGACCAGTTTCATCGAATCGAAAGAGGTCTTACTATTTTTAGTCGTACCCGTCGTCTTCCGTTTAGCGCAAGGACAGCGAGCCTCAACGATCGCGACGGTAGTCCTGACAGTTGGTGCTGTTGCTGCCGTTATCGGTGTCGTGCAGTACGCAATCCTTGAATACGACAACTTAGGACAACGGCCAAGTGGTTCGATGGGACATTACATGACCTATTCAGGGCTACTTATGCTAATTATCACGGTTGCCGTTTCACGCATCTTGTTTGGGACCAGTGAACGGATGTGGGCACTCATCGTTCTGCCGGCCCTCATCGTGGCATTGGTCGTAACACTCACCCGAAACGCACTATTTGGAGCGTGCGTGGGCGTAGGACTACTGCTTGCGTTAAAAAACTTTCGGCTGATTGCTATTGCCCCCATTGCGGCCGCTGTGTTTATTGCCGTCGCACCTACAACTGTAATCGACCGCGTCTATTCAACCTTTGATCTCCAGGACCCCACAAACCGTGACCGACTCGCAATGGTAACCGCTGGCACTGCGATGGTTCGAGACCATCCAATTACCGGCGTCGGCCCTGAAATGGTTCAGGTCGTCTATGCGGACTACCGTCCGCCAACCGGCGTAAACGAAGTCAACCAACATCTTCATAATGTTCCTCTGCAAATCGCAGCTGAGCGTGGACTTCCTGCTCTACTACTCTGGGGCTGGTTTGTTGTGATGGTTGTACGAGATTTAATACAACAATTTCGTCAACCACAGTCGCGCGCCTTAGCTGCGGCCGGGCTTGCGGCAGTTGCTTGTATGCTCACTGCAGGAATGTTTGAGTACAATTTTGGAGACTCTGAGTTCCTAATGCTCTTACTCGTCTTAATCACACTCCCGGCGGCTGCCCTTGTAGAACAAACACCACACTGAAACCGTTAATGCCGAAAGTGTCGCCTGCCTGCAAACACCATAGCGACACCATGCTCGTCAGCAGCCGCGATAACCTCTTCATCACGCACTGACCCACCGGGTTGCACCACCGCCGTCGCACCCGCAGCTGCAATTTCGTCAAGACCATCACGGAAAGGAAAGAATGCATCAGACGCAGCAACGGTCTCTTTTAAAGACTTGCCAGCCTTGGCCGTCGCTACATTTACCGCATCAACACGACTCATCTGACCAGCGCCCACAGCCGCAATACGATCCATATGCGAAAAAACAATTGTGTTGGATTTGACGTGTGCGCATACGCGCCATGCAAAACGGAGTGCAACCCACTCCTCATCGGTCGGTTGACGCTTCGTCACAACACGTAGCGCCGTCCCAGACGATACTTCTAAACCATCTGACCACGCGGACTCACCTTCCACAACCCGGTCTCGATCCTGAACGAGCCAACCACCCATGATTGACCGAACATCTTTTCGACTATCTTCGCTCTGAGAAGAAAAATCAGCCACCACCAACCGCAGATTTTTCTTACCTGAAAGAACTTCTCGTGCATCGTCGTCCACCTTGGGTGCAACGACACACTCGATAAAGGTTTCAGCGATCGCGCCCGCAGTATCAGCATCTAGAGTCCTATTTAATCCAACGATTCCGCCAAAGGCAGAAAGCGGATCAACCTCTCGTGCCTTCACATAGGCCTTTGCGAGCGAAGGCGCTGTCGCCACACCGCACGGGTTCGTATGCTTGATAACGACTGCTGTCGGTTCCGTAAACTCAAGCACAAGACGCGCTGCGGCGTCCAGGTCAAGCAAGTTCGTGAACGACAGTGCCTTCCCCTGAAGCACCTGAGCCGTACCAAATCCCCACTCACCGTCGGCATAGAAAGCAGCGGGTTGATGGGGATTCTCACCGTAACGGAGATCCTGAATTTTCGCAGCCCTCACAAGCAAGTGGTCCGGCGTAATGCCATCAAATGTCAGAGGACTTCGCGACAGTGTTCCATCATTAGTATCGACTGCCTCCAATGCTGTCGCAATTGTCGTGTCATACGCAGCGGTATATGCAAACGCTTTCTGTGCAAGTGAAAATCGAAAGGCGATGTTGTCATTCCCGTTACCATTAAGCACCTCAAGCACCCGTAGATAATCTTTCGGGTTTACAACAATCATCACATCCTTAAAGTTTTTTGCAGCTGCACGCACCATGCTCGGACCACCGATGTCAATCTGCTCAATAAGTTCATCAAATGTTGTTTCTTCAGCCTCTGCCGCCTGAACAAACGGATATAGATTAACGACCACTAGATCAATAGTATCGATGCCTTGACCACGAATTGCTTCCAAGTCATCCGACCGGTTGCGTCGCGCCAAAATACCGCCGTGCACAGCTGGATGCAGCGTCTTGACACGCCCATCCATCATCTCTGGAAATCCGGTCACTTCCGAAATCCCGGTAACCGGAAGACCCGCTTCTGACAACGTCCGAGCGGTACCTCCCGTTGAAATGAGTTCAACATCTCGGTCGACTAACCCTCGACCAAGTTCAACCAATCCTGATTTATCCGAAACACTCAACAGCGCACGCATGAATCCGACTTCACCTCCTGAAAGGTCACGGGAATCTGATCGGCCGCATGTTACTAGCCATGAGCCAATAGCTGCTTCATCTAAACAGCCCGGAAAGACAATTCACACACATATTTCTCCGACAGAACATAACCTGCCTTCAAAAGATTTCTCCACACGCGTCATTTGAGAAGCAAAACCCACAGCAGTGGCAACCAAAGCTCTCGAGCATATGGCACGGGTCGGTCGTCTATCAGAACTTCACAATCTTTCGTGCCTTCAACTAGTTCAAATAAACCGCGTAAGTCCTTCACGTCATCCGGACAAAACCGCGCAAAATGACGCGTGGAATCAGCAGTTCCAACCGTACGGTAATTCGACGCCTGGCTCGCCAGCACGACAGCTCGTTGGTAGTTCTCACCCGGAAAGACCGAGAAACTCAGAGTCACTGAGAACGGTCGGTCGCTACGACCAAACAGCGCGTCTTCCAAGTCCGGGTCAAGCGCGGCCAACTCAGCGTCCGACGGTTCCTCAGGCAACCCAACATACGGCCAAAAACGGTCACGTGGACGATGATCAGGCAAATCGTCGGTACGGTCGTCAGTCGTGTCGGATGGAATGCGCGTATCGCTCATCGCTCAAACGCGGCGTGATGGTATCCTGAACGCCTAACGCTCAGCAAGGCCTTGCCTTCAAATGTCATGATGCAGTGCCATCCTTGCCTATGCCTGACTTACGTGTAATTCCCTCGGTGGACCACCTAATGCGGTCTGATGCTGTCCGCAAACTGGAAGCATCCTACGGACACACGCTGACTCTCCAAGAGCTGCGTGCTGTCAGCTCACGACTACGAGAACAACTACTGGCATCAGAAATCAAACTCGATGATCTAGAAACCACTACGTCGTACATCCTAGGACAGCTCGCCGGCCAATTGCGACAAACCTTAGCACCGTCTCTTAAGACGGTGGTGAATGCCACCGGAATAATTGTGCACACGAACCTCGGTCGAGCTCCGCTCAGTCATCCTGCGATCGAAAATCTAACGGCACTCGCTTCTGGATATAGCAATCTAGAGTACGACATTGAGGCTGGCGACCGAGGCAGTCGAGCAACACATGCCACTGCACTTTTAGAACAACTCACTGGCGCTGAATCTGGCGTTGTTGTTAACAACAACGCCGCAGCAGTCTTACTCGTATTGGCTGCGCTCGCAGAAGGCCGCGAAGTAATTATATCTCGCGGTGAAATGGTCGCGATCGGTGGAGGCTTTCGAATCCCAGATGTCCTTCGGCAGTCTGGCGCAATCCTCCGAGAAGTCGGCACCACCAACCGCACGAAAGCAACCGACTATACCGGAGCCATCAATGAACGCACGAGTCTAATCCTGCGAGTACACCCGTCGAATTTTTCCATCTCGGGATTCACAGAACGACCAGGTCTCGATGAATTAACGGCAGTCGGTTCTCGGTTTACTATCCCGGTCGTTGAAGATCTGGGAAGCGGTCTCCTGGCCGAGACGAGTGCGACACCATACGAGTCAACCGTTCAACAAAGCATCACTGCCGGGGTAACCGTGTGTACCTTTAGTGGAGACAAACTTCTTGGTGGACCTCAAGCTGGTCTCATTGTGGGAGCGGAGTCGGCCCTAACACGCATACGAAGTCATCCCCTCATGCGGGCATTGCGCGTCGATAAACTTACCTTGGCAAGCCTCGAAGCGACTCTAATTGAGCACGCGGCGGGACGGGCGCATAAAACAGTTCCTGTCACGAGGATGATGAATACAGACCCAAAGCAGACAGAGCAACGCGCCAAATCTCTCGCGCTTCGCTTCGCCGAATTCCCAGGACTAACCACTGCAATCCGGCACACCTCAGCAAAGATCGGCGGGGGCAGTACACCAGATATCACACTGCCGAGTCGAGCGATTTCGATTCACGTTGACACCAAATCGACTTCGACTATCGAGCAACTACTGCGAGCAAACACACCCCCGATCATTGGTCGCATCGACCATGACGAGTTACTTCTTGATCTATTAACTGTCGATCCAGCTGATGACGAAATTATTGTGGCCGCCGTGACTCGTCTTCTCAGTTCGTAAAAGTTACACCGTCACCTAGGACCCACTATGACGACGAGGACACGCATCACACCGAAGTGACTCGCCTTCATGATCTAGAACATCAGAACCTCCGCACGAACCACGAAGGCAGGGGTATTTAAACAAAAGCCCGACCGCCATAATAAGCATGGCACCCGCGATCACGATGGTGGTCAGGAGAAACAACCCCATACGCTTATT
>DTWD01000553.1 GCA_012963185.1 Acidobacteriota bacterium | reverse complement strand
TCAAGTTCAGTGGTTAGCTGCAAAAAATGATCGCGGAGCAACGAAGCTGACTCAAGTTCGGTACAAGCTGATCGCAATGCATTGCGATCGGTACTATGCGATAGCATCTTTGCAAGTCGCTCAGTCGAGGTCGCAGACATCCCAAGTACTTTTCCGACGTCTCGCACCGCAGACCGTGGGCGGTAACGAACAACATTGGCCACCATCGCAGCATGTGAACGCCCATATTTCTTGTAGACATGTTGGATTACCTCTTCGCGACGCCCATGCATGATATCGAGATCAATATCAGGAGGTTCATGCCGTTCACGAGAGAGAAAACGCTCAAACAGCAATTCCACTCGAGTCGGGTCGACTGCTGTAATACCAAGGCAATAGCACACCACCGAGTTGGCTGCCGAGCCACGTCCCTGACAAAGGATGCCTTCCTGCCGGCAGTATTGGACGATTTCCCACATCGTCAGAAAATATCCGCCGTAATCAAGTTCTTCGATTAAGGAAAGTTCTTTCTCTATTTGTTCACGAATATTGCGTGGCACCGCACCACGAAAACGCTCAGCTGCACCGAAGAGTGTTAATTCCCTGAGCCACGTTGATGAAGTTTTCCCATCTGGTAAGCGTTCAGATGGGTAGCGATACCTGATTTCGGAGAGCGTAAATGTACAGCGCGCCGCAATGTCTTTCGTCCGATCAAGAAGCAGTGCCTCATTAGCGAATAAGCGCGTCATCATCCGCGGCGTCTTCAGATCATGTTCCGCATTCGGCCTAGTGCATCGACCTGCTGTTGCAAGCGTGACACCGTGGCGAATGCACGTGACAACATCGTGTAAGTTCCGTCTGGCTGGTGTGTGATAAAGCACTTCATTCGCAGCAACCAGTGGTATATCAGCACGTTCAGCGTGACGCCGAAGACACTCTTCCTGCTGCACCTCTTCAGTTCGACGATGCCGACACACAATCGCATATAGGCGGTCGCTAAACGCGTCGCGCATCTGTGAAATAACTCTTTGCAACCCCTGTTTCTGCGTCTCATTGTGACTAGAACAAACCAGAGCACTCCGATCTCCACCCCAAAGCGCGATGAGTCCTTCCGACCGATCGAATATCTCTGACCACACGACACTTGACCCACCCTTCGGACTCCGCAGTCGACCAACCGTGATTAGGCGGCACAGATTGGTGTACCCGGTACTGTTCAGAGCAAGAAGAATGCACGTAGAAGGACATATCGGATCGCGAACCGTGACCTCGGCACCAACAATCAGATGTACACCTAATTCCTGCGCTTTTACATGTGCCCGTACCACACCATAGATACCATCGCGATCAGTCAACGCCAGTGACCGGAGCCCGTGCGTATGGGCCTGTTCAACTAGTTCTTCTGGGTGGCTGGCACCTTCAAGAAATGAAAAATTGCTCTTACACCAGAGCGGTACATACGACACGCCGGCACCTCACTCCACTTGCCCTTGCCAACGCCATTGACGCCGTGGTCGGTCATAGTAGATCCAGAGCAGATCTCCAGCGCATATCTGCACAAAGTAATACTCGCGGTGCACCAACGAATGCCACCAACCACCCGATACAAAATATGGTCCGGCAACCTGATCTATCTGCTCCGCAACACCATTGCGCAACAGCGATCCGTTGGACTCGGCGCATGGTTGAAATGACACTTGTGGTGAAGCCGAATGAATGCGGCGAACCATCGGGCGACATACGACATCCACTGGAGACGGAGGAACAACCGCGTCAAGCAACTCCCACGTGTAGCATGCTTCCGGCAAATGTGCTTCTACGAGATGTGCCCGTACTACCGTGTCATCACCATACCGCGCTCGGATGCGAGCAAGTGCACGGTTGGCCTGTCGAAAATCACGCCGCGGACGATTAACAAACAATCCTTGCTGCAGCAGTTTGGGCCGACCTGTCTTCGCAACAATTCGAATCTCACTTACACCTGATGAAAACGAAATGGATTCAACTCGAAGTCGAATCAGATTCGTCAGTTGCACACTGTTGACCGTCGGCTCAGCCGGACGAATATGCTCAACCAAACGACCAGTACGACCGAGTTGCAGGTAGATGATTAGTTCGACAAGTGCCTCGTGACGCGCAACAATCGTCATCAGTAGCCGGTTAAGAAGCCTCTTAACCAAAAAAAGTAATCGTGATGTGTCTATCTCGGGATCATCGAGAGCAAGATGCTGGACAAGTGGTTCCTTGATACGCAGCGGTTGCAGTGGCACCCGAAGATCACCAGACGCCTGTTGATGTAATTGCTCGGCCTCAGCACCGAAACGACGACGCACGCCAGTCGATGGCAATTCTAGAAAGGCACGTACTGTACGGATGCCAAGTTTGTAGAGGTTGTCACGTAAAGATGAATCAATGCCTAATCGTTTCAGTCGGACTTGCCCTGCTAATACTCGTTCGCATGACGGATCACGAACGACCGAGACCCCACGATCTACAGTGACTTCCTTCACGATTGCATAGGTACCAAATCGACTAAATCCAACCGCCACCGATGATCTGAAACCCATTTCTGTCAGTGTCTTCCTGATGTCGTTCGCCCATTGTCGAAGTGACGGATAAAGATTTGATAGTCCGGATGCGTTCAACCAGAACACTCCTGATTCCTTGGAGAATGGCTCGATCTCAGGACTAAAGCGGTGTAATGCCTCAGCCACCCGTGCCACACCTTGAGCAACGGTAGCCACTGAAACTTCACCAGCATGCAGTGTCCGTACGAGTGACGAGCCAGCGCTATAGCGCATGCCCGGATGGATGCGCGCGATGCGCGCCTGTTTATTTGCCCACCGAACCACACCCTGCGGTTTATCACGGTCTACAACAACGACTGGTTTGCCAACCCAATCAGGGTGCTGTTTTAGTAAGCACTGGAGAGGAAACGCTGGTAATTCAACGCACGCCAGTCGGTCCACAACACCATTCCTCGTCAACCCAATCTGATCCAGAACGTTTGTCTTTAAGTGCATGCACTTGGCATATAAAACGACCATCGCCATACCGAATGCGTCGCGCCTGCGCACGTACCGTCACAAGAGAACCAAGTGATGGCTGCTGGTCGGTCTTCACCGTCAAACAAAGAACCAGCGTGCTCTGTGCCAGGGCCTGCTCGGCCAGGCGGGTCTGCACAGCTAACGGTAAGTCAACACACTCTTCTAAATCAGCTACCAACAATCCAAAAGCACCAGAACACACGAGTTGTTCAATTGCAGTAAGTCGTTGCTGAAGGGTAGCAAGGCGAATAACCGGTAACGCCGAAAGGTCAACACCCCCGTCAGCAACATCCGGAGGGAAAAAAGTGTTTTCGTTCGACGAAATCCACGCAACCGGCTCACCCTGCTGCTGCACCTGATGTACTAAACGAAAAGCAACGGTAAGCACCGGAGCAGCGCTACTGCCTGACAACTCTGCCAAACATCCTCCAAGCGCAGCAGCGGTCCATTTTTTTTCGTGCACAGACGACAACGTCATTTGGCTGCGCTGTAACCAAGCCTGCGATGCGGAAACGAGTGCACCTAGTTGCATTTTGGCCATCGACTAACTCAGGCTCGACTCAAGAAAGGGTTCGGCGAACTTCGATTACCTTGCCAAGAATGACAACGACTTCGGCATCGAGAATGATCGGGGCAAATAAAGGATTCGCGGGGTGAAGTTCAACACGGTGGTCACACTGCTTGAATGTTTTGACTGTTGCCTCATTTTCAACAAGTGCCACAACGATGTCACCACTTCGCGCTGTCGGTTGGCGGTGTACGAGTACAAGATCACCCGGAAAGATACCTGCACCGATCATGCTCTCGCCCTGAACACGAAGTGCAAACACCTCTCCTGAAATTTCCGGTGCATCTGCCGTCACATACCCGTCAGGATCCTCAATCGCCTCTTCCAGTATGCCCGCTGGCACTCGACCCAGTACCGGGACAAGCATTGCTTTAAGGCCAGATGCTGGTTCAGCTAATCGGTACCCTCTTGATTTGTTGCGATCGGCAGTTAACCGGCCGTCCCCGACAAGCTGTTCAAGATGCTGCCGGGCAGTCTGCACCGCGCGAAATCCAAGTGCCTTCTGCACCTCGCGTACGGTTGGCGGCTGCCCGGACAACAGACGCCGTCGAACAAATTTGAAAACCCTCTCTCTCGTTTGACCAACCGGTGTTCGCCCCATCGAAAGAATAATTTACCATACATATGTCTGTTAAAAATAGAGCAACCATAAAAAGAAGCGCCTTTTGACCTTTTTGCAAGCACCTGAATACGCCCAAAGCCCACTGACAGAAACACTCCCACGCCTGTCAACCATTTCTTCGAGTATCGCGCTAACCCTTTAAAAACATAATTCTTGCGGACTCCTGACCTCCTGTGGCATCATGGCCGTATCGTCTGTACGTGTGCAGACGTGCGGGTACGTTAAGGAGATTTCGATGACGACAAAGCGATTGTTTGTATTCGGCCTAGCTTTTGTGCTGACGGCGGTAATTGCCGTACCAAGCTATGCCGGTAACGAAGCCGAGGATAATCTGACGTATTACAAAGACGTCCTTCCGATTATTCAGGAGAATTGCCAGTCCTGTCATCGTGAGTCGGGAGCAAACATTAGTGGTCTTGTCGCCCCGATGTCTTTCATGAATTACAAAGAGACTAGACCGTGGGCACGTTCCATCGCGCGTAAAGTTGAGTCAAAAGAAATGCCACCGTGGTTCGCCTCCGCACCGAAAGGTGTGTTCGAGAACGAACGTGGCCTCACCACTGATGAAATTTCGACCATTGTGAACTGGGTCGAAGCCGGCGCCCCTGCAGGTGACACAGCAGACGCACCGCCAGCAAAACAGTGGGCCGAAGATTTAAACGACGGCTGGACCTACGGCAAGCCTGATTTTGTTGTCAAAACGGATCCGTATGTAGTTGAGGACGACGTTTTCGACCTCAACGTCGTGTTTTACAAAAAGCTCACCGAAGAAGAATTACCAGAAGATACATGGGTGCGCGGCTGGGAATTCCGAACCGGCGACAACAGCATCACGCACCACATGTGCTCCTCAACTATTCCGCCGAGCGCACAAGTACACGAAGATGGCACTGCCGTTGAGGGTGACGGCACCGATGTTGCAGGAAGCACCTTACTTAATTGTGTCGCCGAAGGCGGCGAATCCGGCATACTGCCAGACGGGTTTGGCGTCTTGCTCGAAAAAGGCTCGATGCTCTCTTTTAACATGCACTACAACAAAGAACCGGTTGCGGGATCAGCGGTAACCGTACAGGCTGAAATCGGGTTCTTTGTTTCGAAAGAACCACCACGCCACCAAGTCAAAAACGACTCGTTGTACAACCGGGGTTTTGAAATTCCACCGAACCACCCCAACTATCGGATTGGTTCGTCACGTGTTCTTGAGAAAGACACGTTACTGTTAACGCTCTGGCCACATGCACACCACCGCGCAATAGCCTCACGCTATACCGCGTTTTATCCTGATGGCACAGAAGAATTACTCCTCGACGTTCCAAATTACGACCAATCCTGGCAGATTACCTACAAGTACACGGAACCAAAGCTATTACCAAAGGGCACACGTATTGACGTCGACTTCTGGTACGACAACACCGAAGAGCGCGGGGCAATCAGAGGCTTTGATCCAAATCTCTCCGTTGGCTACGGCGAACGAACAAACGATGAAATGCAGCTTGGCTTCCTCAGTTACGTGGAACTTGAGGATCACGACGCAACCACTGACAATAACAACTAGTTACGGCTGCTGTTAAACGGATATTCCTGAGGGCGGGGCTGGTTAGGTTCCGCCCTCTATTTTTCTGTATGCGACTTCGATCTCTTCTCCTAATTTTCTCGTTCTACCTAATACCCGCGCTCGCCATCGCCCAGGCGCCAGAACCAAGTAACGAGGCCGACGGGCTCATCCACCTACTGATGACCCTGGACAATAAAGCTGTCAGCATCGAGTACTCGCCAGATCTGTCGAGTAGCGACCCGTCGCACCAACAACTACTGTCTGGAGTCCCTGGTTCCACGGTGCGTGTTGGCGTGTTGGCTGGGCACCGCGCTCTTCGAATTGGATCGCTGGCAACCGACCCAGAAGCGCCACCGCCACCACCACGAGAAGAGGGGGACCCTGCACCGGTTCCGCCGGCACATGAACTGTGGCTCGTACGAAATTCTGACGGGTGGGAACTTGAGGCACACCGTTCAGACAACGACACCATCACTCGCATTCCACTTTCTCACCAAGAAAGCAGCTCGACGGATACACAAACATTTTCGGCCGCGCTTCGTGCGACCGGTGCCGAAGAAGGGCGTCTTGAACTGCGCTGGGGGCAGCACGCATGGCACACGGAGTTTCGCTTTGACGAGCTGCCGCCACCGCCAAGACGTCCCCGTACTACCCGTCCAAGCGAAAACGAGTTCGACAGCGACACCTCCGCGTTTGCTCGTCGCGTCACATTGAATGAACGCAATGAAAATGCCATTATCCTGCCAGATGGCAATCAAATTTCGATGCTGTATTGGAAAGGCATTGATGTCGAAGACGAGGACTACGGTCGTCTTCCGGATACAGCCGACGGCACGATCGTTTCGCTTGTTCGCGCTCCACCGCTACGAATTCGGAGCGATGTTGGGTTGAGATTTGGTAGCACGGACATACCCACTGGAAACCTCGCACCGGCATTTGCTGGGTCCTACGCTATTTGGCTTCGGAAAACTACTTCCGGCTGGCAGTTCGTCTTCAATAACGAACCTGATTCGTGGGGCACCCAATATGACGCGGAATTTGATGCAGCGGAATTTGACGTGAACTACAAACGCACGACTGGCTCATTCAGGCCACTCGGTGTCAGCGTGGTTCCGACCTCAGAAAATGCCGGGAGTCTCATTGTTCACTGGGGTCCTCACGAGTGGTCTGCACCCTTTACCGTTATTCGGTAAAGGTGAAATCTTTTCGCTGAACCACACGGCACGGCAAACCGACTCCTAAATATTTTTTTCTGTCACCGCTTGGGCACGACGAAAATATCCGCTCGCATTCATACGCGCACAGATGTCAAAAAAGCTCGGCTCTGGCCCCGTCCATTTCAGTTCATCGACTGAGTCAAAGACCGGCAAGGTCTTCCGTAACGTCGCAAGGTTAAGAAATATTTTTGCGTCGCCGAACGCGTCAATGAGATTGCGGGCCAGGCGATCGGCTCCGCGTACGGAAACATCCCAATCAGCAGCATTTCCTGGTATGTCTTCAAGGTGCACGTAGCGCGCAAGAACCGTAGCCGCCGACTTTGCCCCCCATCCTCGAACACCAGGAAATCCGTCGGCGCTGTCACCCGTAAGCGCAAGATAATCCGGGATTGACTCAGGACCAATCCCGAACTTGGATCGCACTCCATCCGCATCGCGCACCGTCGCGGCTCGCCGATCAAATTGCACGATGCGCCGACCATCGACGCACTGCGCAAGGTCTTTATCCGGCGTACAAATAAACACCTGCTCAACTCTCTTATCGGTCGCTGCCTGCAACGCGGCTGAGGCCAACGCATCATCCGCCTCAAACCGCACCTCCTTCCACACCACAATGCCCAGAGCCTCAAGTGCCTCTTCCAAAAGAGGAAACTGTTGAAAGAGGTCCGGATCGATCGCATGTCCCGTCTTGTAACCATCCCATAAATCATTGCGGAACGATTCGACGACATGATCCGTTGCAACACCAATATGCGTCACATCATTTTCAAGTAGAGATAGCATCGATCCAATAACACCCCGAACGGCACCAACTTCTTTACCATTCACATCCACTGCTTTAGGAACAGCAAAGAAGTGTCGGAAGAGTTCATACGTGCCATCGACAAGAAACACGTTCATAGTTTCCACATTGTCACAACACCCACGCACGAAACCTCGACTACATACCCTCAGTAGGCTGTGTCTGAAAAAAAGGGCTGGGCTACCAACGTAGCCCAGCCCTTAAACAAAATTACGAATACGTTACTTACGCAACGCCTTGTTCTTCAGGAACTGGTGTTTCATCACCACGACCCGAACGACGTGGCTGTTTTGGCTCCACAAAAGAACTCAGGCGGCTACTCAGTGATGGGTCTCTCAACTTGCGTAAAGCAGCGGCCTCGATCTGACGGATACGCTCACGCGTCAAGGAAAATTTCTCTCCAAGCTCAGCAAGTGTGGGTTCCGCACCATCGTTCAGGCCGAAACGCATCCGAATTACCTCTCGTTCTTTCGGACTTAATTTCTCTAACACCGACTCCGTTTGCCGACGGAGATCGAATGCGACCGTGGCCTCGGCTGGATTCACAGCCGCCCGATCCTCAATAAAGTCACCAAACTGACTCTCGTCACTGTCGCCAATCGGTGCATCAAGGGAAACGACCGTTTGGGCGATCTTTCGGGCCTTGCGTACAACCGCCATCGGTAAGTCCGCCCGTTCCGCAAGCTCTTGCGGTGTCGGCTCACGACCGAGATCACGCGTCAGTGTTTGCATCGCACGATTCAGCTTATTCAGCGTTTCAATCATGTGAACCGGAATTCGGATCGTTCTCGCCTGGTCGGCGATCGCTCTCGTAATTGCCTGCCGGATCCACCAAGTTGCATAAGTCGAGAACTTAAATCCTCGGCGGTAATCAAACTTATCGACCGCACGCATCAGGCCAATATTGCCCTCCTGAATGAGGTCAAGAAAGGCGAGTCCACGGTTAACGTATTTTTTTGCAACCGAAACAACAAGACGTAGATTCGCTTCAGTCAGTTCCTTGCGCGCATGATCTCCTTCGAGCACACCACGTCGAATCGACTTCTGAATCGCATTAAGATCATCCGCTGGCTCTTTAATTTTCTCGCGCAGGTCAGCCAAGTCCCGACGTGCCTCTTTCAAATTGGGATTAGGCGTCGCTCGCTGCCCCTTACGACGAGGCGTCGACTGCTTCAAACGCTCAACTCGACGCTCCGCTTGCTGAAGCGCCTTGGCTGCCCCCTCTATTTTCTCGATTAGTTCGCGACGAACAACAAGCGTAAACTTGATGGCTCGTACTGCGTGAGAGATTTCAATTTGAGATCGCATAATCCGCCACAGAGTACGAACAGACGGCTTGCGCCGACTCTTGCGCACCGCCTTCGCACGGGCCTGGCGTTTCCCAAGTTCTTTCAGCGCAGCAGTAACCTTCTCCGTATCACCAACAAGACGCTTAATACGATTGTTCAACTGGCGATCCGTTAACTCAGAATCTGGTAGGACCACAACATCCCGCAGGGTCCGTTCTCCTTCATCAACCCTTCTTGCCAATTCAGGAAGGTAACGCGAAACGAGAAGGCTACGAGACATCGCCTTAGTAATACGTAATTCACCACGCTCGATGCGCTTCGCAATTGCCACTTCACCCTCGCGAGTCAGGAGAGGCACACGACTCATTTGACGCAAATATGTTCGTACAAGGTCCTGCCCCTGGTCTTCCTCGTGCGCTGGTAACTGTTGCTCCGCCGGTGATGTCGCCTGCGTTCGTGCTGCTGCTCGACGTTTT
>DTWD01000552.1 GCA_012963185.1 Acidobacteriota bacterium | reverse complement strand
GTCCCTGGCGCCGCATCGTGATTATTTAACGGTAGTCAGTCATACCGATATAGCGTTGGCTACTGCCCAAACAGAGGCGGAAGCAGGTGCTGACCATACACGGTCGTCGGCTGCGTTTTTGACCTCTGCGCACGCCAAGATGACTGAAGGCGCAGATATTTACAACGCAATTTCAATGGACCAGATCTACGCGCAAGCGGCAGGACAAGATACGCTCATGCCCTCCATTCAATTGTGTATTGAGGATGTTGGTTCTCTGACTGGTGCGTGCGGATATGGGTATAGCTGTGTTTATGCCAATACGATTTCATGGTCATCGCCAACGACGCCGTTGCCGATGGAACGTGACCCACGTGTGGCGTTCGAACGATTATTTGGAGATGGCGCGACACCGGAACAACGGCGGGCTCGGCGACATGCTAATGCCAGTATTTTGGATGGTATTGTCGATAAGATCGATGATCTGAAGTTGGCGCTCGGTACGACTGACCGTGCCCGGCTTAGTGACTATTTGGAAGACGTTCGAGAGATCGAACGTCGCATCCAACAAGTTGAAACTACGAATTCAGAGACAGTGATACGGGATATCCCGGCTGCACCGGTTGGTGTGCCGGATAGTTGGAGCGAGCACGTGCGGTTGATGTTTGATCTGCAGGTGCTGGCGTTTATGACCGAGATGACCCGGGTTTCTACTTTCAAGATGGGACGTGATGTCAGTTCTCGTGTGTATGACGAAGCCGGTATTACGACACCGTTCCATTCGCTTTCGCATCATGGTAATCGCCCAGATCAGTTGGCTGAATTTGCGAAACTTAATGCATTTCATGTGGACCAGGTGGAGTATTTCATTCGACGTCTGCGAGAAACGCCGGATGGTGACGGGAATCTCCTCGATCACTCACTGGTGCTTTACGGCAGTCCAATGGGTGATGGAAGCGTGCATAACCATCTCCGTGTGCCACTCTTTTTTGCCGGCCATGCGAACGGTCAATTTAAAGGCAACCATCACCTTCTTTGTCCGGAGGGGACCCCGATGGCGAATGCTCTTCTCACGGTGTTGCACCGTCTAGGTCTTGATACCGGCGCGGTCGGGGATAGTACTGGCGAACTCGATCTGTAGGATGAGACCATGCGGATGATGTGGGTTGCTATCGTTTCGTTTGTTCTGGCGGTTACCGGTGTGCATGCGTCTGACGCTCCGTTGGCGAACGCTGCGAAGGAGAATGATCTTGACCATATTCGAACCCTCATAGACGCAGGTGCTGACCTGAATAGCGCACAGGGTGATGGAATGACCGCACTTCATTGGGCGGCTTTTCATGACAATGTGGAGGTTGCCGATCTTTTGTTGGGTGCCGATGCTGATGTTTCCGTTCAGACGCGCGTGGGTGCGCTGACGCCACTCTGGTTCGCAGCGACTAACGGCAACGCTGGTCTGGTTGACCGGCTACTGACGACCGAGGCGGACGCTAATGTCGTCACGGCCACCGGAGCAACTGCTTTGATGGCTGCCGCGATGGCTGGTAGTGTCGAAACGATTGACGTACTCGTCGAGCGTGGCGCGTTTGTTAATTCTCGTGAAACGGCGAACGGACAAACCGCGTTAATGTTCGCTGCTTGGGAAAATCGACCGGAGGCGATTGCCGCCTTGGTTCGTCATGGAGCGCATGTCGGATTGACGTCTTTTGTTGTTTCGATGATAGAGCCACGAGTTGACGAATATGGCAATCCGGTCCCGGTTCGGCGCCGTAGGGTACCCGGTGGTAATTCGGTTATGGGTGGCTTGTCGGCACTACTCTTTGCGGCTCGGGACGGGCACATGGACGCCGTACGTGCGCTTGTTGCCAATGGAGCGGATATTGATCAGGTAAGTGGTGGAGATGGGACGAGCCCAATGGTCATCGCGATTGCGAATGGCCATTACTCTGTTGCTCAGTTTCTGCTGGACCAAGCCGCTAACCCGAATCTTGTAAATATTGATGGATTAGGTCCGTTGTATGCGACGGTCAATATGCGTTTTGCTTCGGTCTCGTGGGCTCCGAACCCACCTACAGAGCAAGAGACCGTCGACTCTCTTGATTTACTACGTGCATTACTCGAGCAAGGCGCCGATCCGAATGCCAGAATTACGCGGAAATTATGGTTTAGTCCGACATCGCATGATCGGGGTTGGGCCGATGCAAGTGGTTCCACCCCGTTTTGGAGAGCGGCGCAATCGAGTGATGTCGAGTCGATGAAAATCTTGGTTGAAGGTGGTGCCGACCCTAATTTGTCAACCTACGAAGGGATAACGCCACTGATGGTGGCAGCGGGAATCGGGTGGGTCGGAAACTTTACTCAGAGCGCACCGAATTCGTTTCTGGCGGCTATTCGCTACTGTTTTGAACTAGGCGCCGATGTGAATGCCATAGATTCAAAGGGTTTTACGGCATTGCATGGTGCTGCGGGTCGTGGCGATATGGGCATGGTGGAGTATTTAGTTGGAGAGGGTGCCCGTGCAGACGCTATTAATGACGACGGCAACTCGCCGGCTGATATGGCCTTTGGCCCATCTAGGTTCTTTATTCCTAAACCGGACACAGTTGACCTCCTTGTTGGTCTGGGGTCTCCATTCCAGGACAATTGCCGGTCCGATCAATGCGTCGACGGTAAGTTTTTTGGTGGAACCGGTGTGAGTGTTCCGAAGTAGCATCAGCCTCCTGATGTTCGCGAGTCGAATTAGATGGTGTGTCGGCGTGCTCGCTATGCTCAGTCCTGTCTTTTGGCAAGTTACGTCCGCACAGGAGAATGAGTCTGTACACGTTTGGTCGAGCGATACAGAATTAAGTGTTGTTGTGACCGAAGGCAATGCTGCGGCACAGACTTTCGGATTTAAGAATACGGTTCGACGCACCTGGGATTCTTCACGCTTGCGTGCTCGGTTTGACGGAGTGCGGTCTACGGCATCAATCGGGCGTTCTCTTTTGGTTCGACCTGGCTACAGATTTCCAATTGGTGGTCAGTTAGAAGATTTTGACACCGTGATGATCGAACCAGACTTAGAACCTGACGTTGAGCAGTATTTTGTAGAAGGTCGTTTCGATAGAGATATCACTGAGCACGTCTTTTGGAACGTTGGTTCAAGCTGGGATAGAAACAATGAGGCAGGCATCCTTAATAGGGTCACAGTTTTTGGGGGGCTCGGTAATTCCTGGCTTGATACGGACGATATCGCGTTGTCCACGTCGTATGGTGTGAGCTATACCGACCGAGAAGAGACTCAATCTGACCCGTTGAAGGACAGGGCGTTTACTGGAATTCGAATTAATTCTGATTACGTGCACCAGTTGGGTCGACTGACCCGGTTTGATAGTGACTTTACGATGAACGTGAACCTCACAACGATAACCGACCGTTCGATTAATACTACGAATGCGATTGGTGTGGCCGTTAATGGCTATTTATCCTTGCGTGTTAGTTTGCAGTTCCTCCACGAACAGAAATCCTCATTTGAAGATGTTGATATTGTTGCCCGCGTAGCTTTGATCGATCCGGATGGAACCTCTGCCAGTGGAGATGAACTTTTTGAGACTGTTGCTTCTGGTGGCATCAGGATAGACGTTGGCCAGGGGCAAATTAGAAAGAAAACTCTCGATACAGTGTTTCGCACAGCACTCGTCATTAGTTTTTGAAATGACCGGACGACGTCACGATCGCGCATGATAAATATGATGAATATGGGAGGTATGGGATGAGACGGATCGTGTCAGCGATTGCTCTGTCGTTATGCGGTGCGTGGGTTTCCACTTTTGGGGCAGGGGCTTTTCAAGCCCCGGTGCTT
>DTWD01000551.1 GCA_012963185.1 Acidobacteriota bacterium | reverse complement strand
GATATCCCAGATGCAGTTCTCAAGTCTCTTGACTTCTGCCTGGTTGATACGATGGATGAGGTTCTCAAGATTGCCCTTGAAAAACCAACTGGGCCGCCACTCTCTGCTGATGCCGGAGACGCCGAGACAATTACCGACGAACAAGTCACTCATTAACTATCCTGACTTGAACAGACTTTCGTGTCCGTTCAAGTATTCCAAATCCCGGTGAAGATCTCACACGCCGACTTTCTTACAAGCGTCCCAGCGAACGGCCGTTTGCCAGACGACCTGGGACCAACAGTAGCGATCGTAGGACGTTCGAATGTCGGAAAGTCCAGCCTTATTAATGCTCTTACGGGACAAAAAAATGCCAGAGCAGGCGCGAAACCTGGGACAACCAGGCTCATCAATATTTACAGTGTCGGGCTATCTTGGACGTCGCGACAAAAACCAATTCGGATGACTTTCGCCGATCTGCCAGGATACGGCTTTGCTCGAGGTGGCATAAAAACACGACTTGAATTCGATGCGATGACGGAAGAGTTTTTTAATCAATTCTCCCAACAGAACACTTCCAACAACAACAAGGTCACAAATTGGCTTTCAGGAATCATTCTGGTTCTCGATGGTCGACATCCTGGACTTAAAATTGACTTAGCGACCTACGAATGGCTTGAAGACAATCGGCTGTCAACGATTGTCGTAACGACTAAAAATGATCGAATGACTCGAAACGAACAAACCAAAACCAATAAAAAGCATGCGCTAGCCCTTGGTCGAACGGTCATCGCATCGTCTAGTCGTAGCGGTCTCGGAATTAGAGAAATCTGGACGTCGATCAAAGGCTTGATATAATAGTAGTTTGTTTCATTTGTTGAGGAGCATTTTGTGAGAGCTGGTATTCACCCAGATTACCATGAGGTTCAGGCGCGCTGCGCGTGCGGTGCATCATGGACGACTTATTCAACAAAATCTGAACTTAAACTTGAGATCTGCTCAAGCTGCCATCCATTCTTTACCGGTCGCCAGAAGCTTGTTGACACTGAAGGCCGTGTCGAACGCTTCACTAAGAAATACGGAAAAGTAACTGTCGAAGGCAGAAAAAAGCAACAGCGTGTCCAGCGCTAATTGCTAGCCGAAAGTCCTTATCGACTAGCGAATCTGCTCTTTCGTTCGAGCTGGATCATGATATTTTCTGACTAACGACTTTTACCTAAAAGAGAGCCCGTGATTGACACCCGTCAACTGTGACGCATGCTCCACTGATCCAGCTAGCCCGTTCTGATGCAAGAAACGCTACTACCGAGCCAACCTCATCTGCATGACCAAATCTTCCGAAGGGAAGATTATCCCGAACGAATACCTTCATACTTTCAGGATCTTCCTGCTGGCGACGATGCCATGAGCCACCGGGAAATGAAATTGACCCTGGGGCCACACTGTTGACGCGGATACTGTCTGCGGCCAGCTGCTGAGCTAACGACTTCGCCAAACTGATCTCTGCTGATTTAACAGCGTTGTACGTCATCCGGCCGCCAGACTCTCTCCCCCATATCGAAGCAATCATGACAATTACTCCTCCACCCCTTTTTCGAAGGTAAGGAACAGCAAGGCGAGAGGCACGGATCGCAGGAAATAGCGTATTGTCAAGCGCAGCATTCCACTCTGCGTCACTAGTGTCGACAATGCCGCTTCCTCCTGCTTGTCCAACATTGTTTACTAACACATCAAGTCCACCAAACTTTTCGACTGCCTGTTCAATCACATGACTCACGCCGTCACCCGTAGATAAATCTGCCTGTACTACTAATACTCGGTCATCAGATACCGATTCTCGAAGTTGATTTGCGGCAAGCTCTAATCGATCCTTGTTTCGAGCACAAATCACTACACTGCATCCTTCGTTGAGCAGTGCGCGTGCGCACGCGTATCCGAGCCCTCGGCTTGAACCTGTAATCACAGCGATCTTCCCATTTAATTCAAGATCCAACGCTTGTCTCCCTCTCTCTCTCTAGATCAATTCATTTCCCAATTCTATCCCCACGCTACCATTCATATCTTTATGTTGTACACCCGACAGCATAGCTAACCAAGTTGCGCCATGAATTCAAATTAAGTTTCTAGTAGTAAATGCTCTGTTTCTACCAAAATCAAAACAGTGTCTGGTACGAGTTGCTAAAACGGCATGATAACGTAGGAATATGCTGAGAACGGCGGCGCTGGGGATGTTTCTATACGGCGGATATTGCGTTGTTGACGGACTGATCGACTTCGTCTTTGTCGAGAAGCTTGAGTGGTGGGCGAACCTATGGGGGTTATTCTCAGGGATCTTACTCGCGTTCGGCGCTATCTTTACCCGTATTTCGTTTCCCGGCGGGCTAGCCTTGGCAATAAGTGGCCTACTTGGTCTACAAGCAATAAGCCTGCACAACGAGATCCACCTTTACGGGCAACTAAGCCAGACTCAACAGTTATCACGAATCGCGCTTGCTGCCCTGCTGCTAACCCTTGGACACTACGGATGGAATCCTGACGAAACAGGCCATAAAACGTTGCCTGGTCAAGATTCTGAAATGGACACTTCCTTGTCCAACGATGATTGATCAAAATGCGGGCTGTTATTTTCAACTAAACAACTAGCCACAGCCGCTAGTCGCACCGCAATTCACACATTTGTAACAAGCACCGTTTCGAATCATGATTGCTCCACAGGTCGAACACGGTGGTGCATCTTGATCATTCTGAATCGCAAACTGGGCAGCCGTCTGACGCTCATCGGATGCACCTAATTGCTCTACCGGCGCTGTTATCTCTTGCTCAGTTTCGCCGGATGACTCCTGTCGCCCTTCTTTGTGTAAGGTAACATCGTCTCTAACATTTACGCCGGCATAAAACTGGGCTTCGTCCGACAAAAACTTAGTTGCCATCCATCGGAAAATATAGTCAACGATAGATTTAGCCATTCGAACGTCTCGATTTTTCGTCATGCCAGATGGTTCAAAACGCACATGGCTAAATTTGTCTACCAATACCTGAAGAGGCACACCATATTGCAGCGCGTAAGAAACCGCTTGTGCGAATGCATCGGCAAACCCTGAAATCGTGGAACCTTCTTTCGCCATCACAAGAAAGATCTCGCCTGGCGATCCGTCTTTAAATAAACCAACGGTTATGTAGCCTTCATGACCAGCGATATCAAATTTGTGCGTGATCGCCTGCCGTTCATCTGCTAGCCTCCGGCGTACTGGCTGACTAGGCACAGACGACACGGCCTCGTTCGCCACATCACGGGCAGTATTTAGTGGCTGAGTCCGTTTGCTCCCGTCCCGATAAATAGACACCGCCTTTGTGCCAAGGCGCCATGCATCGACATACGCCTGTTTGATATCGTCAGTCGTCGCTTCTGTCGGGACGTTGATCGTTTTTGAAATCGCACCGGAAATGAAAGGTTGCGTCGCTCCTATCATCTTCACATGCCCCATATAGTGAATAGAGCGAGACCCGTTTGCCGCCTTAAACGCGCAGTCAAAAACGGGAAGATGGTCGGTTTCAATATGTGGTGCCCCTTCTATCGTCTCCTGCTCGTCAATATACTTGACGATGTCGTTGACTTGATCATCGCTGTAGCCTAAGTGCGACAGCGCCATTGGGACAGTGTGGTTAACGATTTTTATCAATCCACCACCAACAAGCTTTTTGTACTTGACCAGCGCGATATCAGGCTCGACACCGGTAGTGTCACAATCCATCATGAACCCGATGGTACCTGTTGGTGCGAGAACCGTTGATTGCGCATTTCTGAATCCGTAGTTCTCGCCAAGTTCAACTACGTCGTGCCATGCCTGATTTGCTGCCCCGAACAAATCGGCAGGCACATGTGCGTCATTCACGTCCTTCATCGCTGCTCGATGCTTTCGCATCACGCGAAGGAATGGTTCCTCATTCTTACTAAAGCCATCAAAGGGGCCACCACAGTCCCGCGCAATCCGCGCAGACTGCGCGTATGCTTCACCAGTCATTAGTGCCGTGATCGCACCCGCATAATCTCTCCCCTCATCACTGTCATACGGAACGCCCCGCGACATGAGCAGCGCTCCTAAATTCGCATACCCGAGACCCAGCGGTCGATAATCATGGCTATTCCGACCGATTGCCGGTGTCGGATAACTCGCATTTCCAACAATGATCTCCTGGGCCGTAATTAAGGTTCGAACGGCTGCACAAAACTTCTCAACATCAAATTCACCTTGATCGCCATCTTTAATAAATTGCATCAGATTGAGAGAGGCGAGGTTACACGCCGAGTCATCCAGAAACATGTACTCGGAACACGGATTAGACGCGTTAATACGAGAGGCATTCGGACAGGTGTGCCAGTCATTAATTGTCGTATCAAACTGCATGCCAGGATCACCGCAAACATACGTCCCTTCAGAAATCATCTGAAGCAGCTCATTTGCTTCGTAGGTATCCATGACGCGACCGTCAGTAACCGCTCGAGTCTGCCATTCGCCGCCATCGAGCGCCAACCGCATAAAGTCATCAGTAACACGAACGCTATTGTTCGAGTTCTGGAAGAATACGGAAGCATACGCTGGTCCCGTGAAAGAGCCATCGTACCCAGCATCAATAAGAGCCCACGCTTTCCGCTCTTCGTCAACCTTACAGTTAATAAAGTCAACGATGTCCGGATGGTCTGCGTTCAGGATTACCATTTTGGCCGCACGACGGGTCTTGCCACCAGACTTAATGACACCCGCAAACGCATCGTAACCCTTCATAAAAGAAACCGGACCAGACGCAGTACCCCCGCCAGCAAGGACTTCACGAGATGACCTGATAGCCGACAGATTACTTCCTGTTCCAGAACCGAACTTAAACAACATCCCTTCTGTCTTCGCCAACGTCAGAATCGATTCCATGGTGTCGTCGACAGAATTAATAAAACACGCCGAACACTGCGGCGTCGGCTCAAATCCACAGTTAAACCAAACCGGGCTGTTGAATGCAGCCTTTTGGTTCACGAGCAAATATTTAAGGTCGTCACTAAACGCATTCAGATCGTCCGTGCCAGCAAAATATTCCTGCTCTTCAGCCCACTTCGTGATCGTATCGACAACACGCCCGATCAACTGACGCACGCTCGACTCGCGCCCTGTTGTACCAAGTTGACCACGGAAGTATTTCGAAACCACAATATTGGTTGCGGTCTGCGACCAAGACTTTGGAATTTCTACATCCCGCTGTTCGAACACGACCTCGCCCCGCTCACTGCCAATGACGGCCGAACGCACCTCCCATTCACATTCATCAAATGGGTCTGTATCCGCACGGCTGAACACCCGCGGAAACTCTAGCCCCGCACCATGCAACGATGTATTTTGTGATTTTTGCGGCGACTGATGCGTGTCTGAATCGTGAGCAGCGGCTCTTGACATCTTCTCCTCCGAACGAGTGGTGCTAACTCCATAAGAGTTAATCACCCAGCGACTAACCAATACCGATAGCAAAAAACTCAGTGCCGGTCATCTCGGAAGAACCGACAGCTAAAGCTGCTGGGGACCCTGTGGCAACCGATTTAGCGCCGAGCGCCTACTATGGGACTAGACTGGTTCGGTGTCAAGAAAAACCACCAGATATGGTGTATTGCTTTTTACATACCCGCAATATATTGACACTCTGAAACAGATAATAAGACGAAAGTCAACGCGTGCCACAGAAAATTGAGTGATGAAAAGATCAACGCTAGAAGACGTGCCGTGAAAGAACGTTTAGCATCTCCGTCAGTGACAGAGGACTCTAACGGAGTACCAACCGACAATATTTCTGACACATCTGAAAAGTCTGAGCCCGGCAACGCCTGCTCGGCCCTAACGGAAGTAGTCATATGCTCAGGATTTCCAACTCAGATTTCACTGGCGTTGATTTTGAGCGGCTTGGGACTGGACGCCACTTCCAATGAGGGACAACTGTCATTTGACTACATTGTTACGTTATCTCTCATTGATGCCCTACTTTTGATTTACCTGATCAAGTACTTCCTCCACGCGCACGGGGAATCGATGCGCTCTCTAGTCACTGGCCATAAACCTATCCTGAACGAAATCGCACTCGGTGTGATTCTGACACCTCTACTCGTTGTCTGTGCGATCGGGGGACTGTTGTTGATTCGTACCATTGCCCCTTCACTCAGTAACGCCACAAATAATCCACTGGAAGCCATGATCAACACTCCTCTACGGGCGATCTTGTTTAGCCTTGTCGTAGTCATAGCAGGCGGCTTTAGAGAGGAACTGCAGAGAGCATTCATTCTGCGACGTTTCGAGCAACATCTAGGTGGTGGTTGGCTAGGCCTGATGCTGTTCAGTATTCTGTTCGGATTAGGGCATCGCCTTCAAGGTTGGGATGCTGTCATCATGATAGGGATGCTCGGAGTCTTTTGGGGAATACTTTACCTGCTAAGACGTAACGCCGTAACTTCAATGGTGAGCCATGCCGGGTTTAATCTCGTCG
>DTWD01000550.1 GCA_012963185.1 Acidobacteriota bacterium | reverse complement strand
TAATCTCTGCCCCGGACGGCGCCAAAGTACAGCTTGATGAGTTGACCATAATCGAAGAGATTGTCGGTCCGCGCCAAATTACGCGGGAGGATAACCAACGGTTCATCACAGTGCAAACGAATGTTCGCGGCAGGGATATCGGCTCCTTCGTCGAAGAGGCGCAAAAAGCCATCGACACAAAAGTTCAGTTCCCGCCTGGATACCTGCTCAATTGGGGTGGGCAATTTGAACTTCAACAAGAAGCGAACAAGCGCCTGTCCTTCGTTATACCGATTACACTGCTCATCGTCTTCTTGCTGCTGTTTTCGAGTTTCAACTCCCTGAAGAATGCGTTGCTGATTATCCTCAACATTCCGCTGGCGCTGGTCGGTGGTGTTGTTGGGCTCTGGCTGACAGGACAGAATCTCTCCGTGCCCGCTTCAGTCGGATTCATAGCCCTGTTTGGCATCGCCTTGGAGAACGGCATGGTGCTGGTCACCTATCTCAATCAACTCGTACGCGATGGTGTTCCGGTGGATAAAGCGTCTGTAGAAGGTGCATGCCTCCGTCTCCGACCGGTGTTGATGACCGCTCTCACCACGGCGTTGGGGCTGATTCCGTTGCTGTTCTCAGGTGGCACGGGTAGTGAAGTTCAGCGTCCGTTAGCAACTGTCGTCATCGGTGGCTTGGTCACTTCTACGATTTTGACATTGCTAGTAATTCCGGCGCTTTACAGATGGTTCTCGATTGCGGTTGAAGTTGAAGAAGCCGTTTCGAGTTAAACTTCTCAAAACAAAATTTCTCTTGTTAATGCAGCCACATTGTCGCAAGTCGCCACGATGGACTTCATTGCCGCCGGAGGTCGATCCAAGGGATCGCTAAGTTACAAATGTGGCTGCATTGCCGTCGATCCCCGCGGCGTACCGTATATCTTGTATTCGGCCGGAAACGAATCGACGGCTGAGATGCTCATCGCTGCGCCCGACGACCGCGTTGGTTGGAAACGAAGGCCTCTGGCCAGCCAGTGGTCTGACTGGCAGATCGGACCTGCTGCTGGGATGGCTTTCGACAAACAAGGTACGATGTTCGTCACCGCCACCTTGAGCCGTGAGAACAAGAGTGACATCGTCTTGCTGGTGTCGCGCGACGGCGGTGACAGATTCTCGATGGAATATCTTAGCAGCGACCTTCCACACGATCGCAAATGGTGGCCAAATCTGGAACGCCCCACAGGTCACAATGTCATTACCAAGCATCCCGGTGTACTTTTCACCGCAGGTACCCGTGGAGAAGGCAACGATGACATCCTGTCGAATGATGTCTATTGGGTCGGTTGACGGTAGTGAAGGTTGCTAAACACGGTGTTATTTCGTGGAACGCTTAGAATTGCTCACTGCGAATACCGGAAGTTAGCTCAATGCCCACAGCAGAGGAAATAGGCACGGCGATACATACATTACGTCGGATAATTTTCCAGCGCAAAAGGACAGCTTCCAGAACAGCGTAACTTTGCATTGCACCCACCGCCCAGAAGAGTGTAGCCTGATATAGACGGGTTGATCATCTACTGACTCATCTCTTGTCATTGCGTGACCGCCCGATTTGTTAGAAACAATTCCTGCCAGCGCCCCACCGCTTTACCCCGATACCGCAGTCGTGGTAGAATACCAAAGCTAATCCTACAGCTTCAGGCTCAAAGGGCAACTAATATGGCCAACGCATTCATTTCCTATTCGCGCAAGGATATCGAGTTCGCTCAACACTTGTGCCATAATATAATTGCATTCGGTGAAGCTGTCAGTTTGTAGGGAACCTGACCTGAGGATACCCCCCAAGCAAAAGTAAATCCAATATTACTAAGTCTGGCCCTGTCACTAGTTGAGAGATATGGGTTTTATATGAGAGTCGTGTTGGGTTTCTGGTAAATGATTTTTAATGGAGGGGGAACTAAGGACGGTCAGTTTCAATTATATAAATCTTTAGGATTTGAGTAATCAAGACGTCGAAATGACAAAATTATAGATACATCAACAGGGTTATAATGGCAAAAGAAAATAATCAAGTACCATTTAAGCAATTTGGGGAAAATTATTCTAATGCAACTACCGAGAAAAATATTGAGGCTCTGACTGGGCAATGAAAACGAAACCGCTAAACGTCGGCGTGATTGGTTGTGGCGCACACGGGCGTGGCCACGTGGCGGGATATGGTCAACTCCTCGATGCTTGCATCGTAGCCGTTGCTGATGCCGACCCGCAACGCGCTAAGCAGGTTGCCGTTGAGTTTGGTGTAGAGTATCACTATGTAGATTATCGCGAGATGCTCGCACTCCACCCTCTTGACATCGTCAGCGTGGCTCTACCCCCAGCGCTCAATCCAGACGCGGCGCTGGCTGCCTTTGCGGTGGGCGCCCATGTAATGGCCTCCAAACCTCTAGCCGTTAGTTTGGCACAAGCCGAGAAAATCATCACAACGGCCCGAAGCACAGGCAAGCTGCTGACCATGGGGTTACAGAATCGTTGCCTGCCAGAGGTGCAGGCACTACGACGGATCATCGCCAACGGTCGTCTGGGCCGAGTTTATCACGCACGGCTCTGGCATGGCCATGTCATGCATGTCCCCCCGACCCCGACGATGTGTCAACGAGCACTGGCTGGTGGCGGCGTGCTCTTCCACACAATGATTCACCTCCTCGACGCTGTACTATGGGCTTTAGGCAATCCCAGACCAGTGCGAGCGACCGCTTCCAGCTACCGGAAATTTGGTCGGATGTCGAACCCACCTGCTACCTGGGAAGGCCCGGTCAATGCTTGCGATATTGAAGATTTCAATGTCGGTCTGGTACACTTTGCTGACGGATCGACAATGAGCCTGGAGAGCAACTGGCTGATGCACCCTCGGACTCGGCAGAGTGGTGCCGAGCTTTTGGGCGATTGGGGAGTAGCAGGTTTACGGCCGCTGAGTCTGGAACTCGAACAGGAGGGAGAAATCATCGATGCGACCCCTGAGCTACCTGCCAATCCGCCGGATGCATTCGGTCAGATATGTCTTGACTTCTGCCAGAGCATACGCCAAAATCGCACGCCCTTAGTGCGATTTGGTGAAATGCTCAATGTTCAGCGTATTATGGACACCCTTTATCGGGCGGCTGATTCAGGCCACGAGGTCAAAATCCTCACCTGAAGCAAAAAGCTGTGCCCCTGCTACATGAAGGTCATCCAAGAGCGAAGAATATTGATATAAAGACGCTGATACAGCAGTACGAGAAATAGGCAGAAATCATTTCACAGCTTTGATGATTTTAGAATTATGGATTTGGGAGAGAAAACCATACTTTATGAGGGATTCAGAGGAGATGTAGATTCATTGAATGTTTTCGGCAGGAGCAAGTTAGCAACATACAGATTGCCAGGTTGTGGCATTGATAGATCAAGCGCGTGATCATCGTCAAGCTTTTACAGACCGATATGGTAATGAGGTAATTAATGTCTGATGATTTAGTTTTGGGAATGATTGGCGCTGGCAACATTGCCAGCCGTCATCTGGCAAATTTGGAGTTTCTGGGTCGGAACCGTGTTGTGGGGCTATGCGATCTCGACTTGGAAAAGGCAAAAGAACTGTCAGCTCGATGCGGGGCTAAACCGTATGCCAATTTTGAAGAGATGTTTGATCGTGAACCGGGAC
>DTWD01000549.1 GCA_012963185.1 Acidobacteriota bacterium | reverse complement strand
TGCTTGAGGAATATATTCCTGGACGAGAACTGGCGATAGAAGGATTTGTGACGAATGGCCAATTTCGAGTGTTAACGATCTTCGATAAGCCAGACCCACTCGAAGGACCGTTCTTTGAAGAGTCTATCTATGTGACACCAACAAGTCTGACCGAATTTGAGCAGCGCCGAGTAGAACAGCAGGTCGATGCTGCGATACGGGCACTCGGCTTAACTCATGGCCCAGTTCACGCCGAGTGTCGGGTGGGTAGCGGCTCTGTGTTTGTACTTGAGGTGGCACCGCGTTCGATTGGCGGTCTCTGTTCGAGAGTGCTTCGGTTTGAGGGACCGGGAGGGGATGTTGTTTTTGAGGAGGTGATTTTGCGGCATGCGCTGGCGGAACCAATTGATCAGTATCGACTAGCTTCAGAAGCGTCTGCGGTCATGATGATGCCAGTTCCGGAGGCAGGCGTGTTTAAGAAAGTCTCCGGTCTTGAAATTGCACGAGGCATGCCATTTGTCGAAGACATCATTGTTACGGCCAAGCGCGACCAACGTTTCATTCCGTGGCCTGAAGGTTCAAGTTATCCGGGATTCATTTTTTCACGCGGTGGAACGGCAGCTGATGTGGTCACTTCCCTTCGTAATGCGCATGCAGCGCTGCAGTTTGATGTGGATCGAGAGATTCCTCTCTCCGCCTCGAGGAAGAGAAATAATATTTGCCTGTAGCTACTGTAATAACTGGTGTGAGATGGTTGCGGTTGTTGAGAAGGACCGGAACTCGCGGTAATTATTTTTTCTCTTGGGGAGGCACATAATCGGGAGGAAGAGCAGAACCTTCACCGAAAAAGAACTCTTCCATTTTCTGAGCCATCATAGTTTGCGCTTCTTTTTGCCACGGCATGAGTCGATACTCATTTAGGATCATTTTCATAGTCTCTTCCCACAGAGCCCACGCTTCTTTAGAGATATTTGCGTAAATTCGTTCTCCAAGTTCTCCGGGCCAAGGAACCTCGTCGAGTCCAGGTAGTTCCTTTTGCATCTTGGTGCATTTGACGAGTCGTTCACTACTCTGAGCGTCAGCCATATCCTTAGTGTACTCGGTTCGGCCGCGTCTCGGGAGTGGTCCACAAAGCGATAGGTTGACCGTCGATTTCGGTGGTTACGATTCGGGTTATTTCTACCCGAGCATCGTTAAAGCAGGCTCCGTCACCTAGGTCTGTGAGTTCGTCTGGGACGAGCGCGTTGGCTGTTGATTCGTTCATCGTGCTGTGTCGCCAGAGTCCTTTCGGTAAGCTGATCACGCCACGCTTAACGTCAGAGTTAACGACGACCATGCAGTGAATTTCTCCTTGGTCGTTGTAGATCCGAGCAGCGTCACCTGTCGCTAGATCCCGAGACTCGGCATCGTCTGGATGGATCTGTAGGCGCGCAAGACGAGTACGAAGTTCACCTAGGGTCGAGTTGGTCGTTTTATCGGTGGCCGGTGACACTAATGCCAATGGATATTTCTCTTGGTAAGGATCAGGCCGAAACCGATAGAGCCCTTCCGGGGCTTGCCGTTCTAGTTTTTCAGGGAATAAGTCGACTTTACCGTCATCGGTCCGCGGAAATGTATCTCCAAACTGAACTGGACGTACACGTGGCGTTACGCCATGCTCGAGCAGAGGCTGCCCTACTTTGTCTGGCAGCATACCCGTCACGTGAATGACTGATTCCATGTCTGTTTTAAGAAATTCATCGATGTCGACGCCGAGTTTTGCTGCCAGGTCGCTGAAGACATCTGTGTTGGGACGAGACTCTTCAATGGGTTCGATGACAGGCTGTACCAACTGCACGTTTCCGTGGCCATAACTGAGGGCGAGGTCGTAGTGCTCAAGAAACGTCGTTGCCGGTAGCACAACATCGGCCCAGCGTGCGGTGTCGGTCATTACCTGATCGAATACGACTGTAAATAAGTCACTCCTGTTTAGTCCGCTTAGTATTCGATTTTGATCGGGGAGTGTAACGGCAGGGTTGCAGTTATAGACGAAGAGCATCTTGATCGGCGGGTCGTCATACTCTGTCAGAGCGCGCCCAAGATGATTCATATTGACAATTCGAGTGTTCGGTTCGGGTTCTCGGATCCATTGGTTTTCATCGACATGAAACGCTCGAGAACTGCTCATTGAATAACCGCCGCCGCGGACACCAAACTTCCCCGCTACGGCAGGCAACGCTAAAACGGCCATTGTGGCGTTACCGCCATTTCGATTGCGCTCGAGTCCCCAACCGCAGCGGATTACCGCCGGCGATGTTTCCGCATACATTTCCGCGGCACGTTCTAAGAGTTCGGCATCGATGTCAGCAACGGTCGCTGCACGATCGATCGTCCATTCGCTCGCACGCTCTCGCAAGATATCGGCGTGATGAGTATGAGTATCAAGGAAAGAGGTGTCGGCAAACCCGTGTTCAAAGAGAAATCGATGGATGGCGAGTGCAACAACGACGTCAGTGCCAGGGCGGACGGCAAGATGGATGTCGGCTGCCTTGGCCAGCGATGTACGTCGTGGATCAATAACGATCAAGGCGGTGCCGTTTCGGACGGCTGTACGTATGTGTGGTATGAGATGGGGACCTGATGTTGAAGGATTAGCACCCCAAATCATAATGAGATTGGCGTGTCGGTAATCATCGTACGACACACCGGGCATTCGCCCGTAAAGAGCGTTTGTGACTGTTGTTGTTGGTGCCGCGCAAACATTGCGGGCGAGTCTCGATGTTTTAAAACGTCGAAATAATTGTGCGTCAGCGGTGTCTTGTGACAGGAGTCCGTTTGAGCCACCATACGAAAGAGGCAAGATCGCTTCGGTACCAAATTCATCGCGAATGTGGCGCATACGAGCGGCAATCGTTTCGAGTGCGTTATCCCAGCTTACACGTTCAAATTGACCGCCACCTTTTGTTCCTTTAACGATGCCAGGATGGTGAAGGCGGCTCACGCCATAGACTCGATCAGCGAAACGGCGCACCTTACTGCAGATAAAGCCGCCGGTTAAGTCATGACGTTCGGACTGGTCGATTTTTGTGATTTGTCCGCATTCGACGGAGACCGATAGACTGCATGTGTCTGGGCAATCAAGTGGACACGCAGTCTCAACGGTTGACTGCCCCCACGTATCCTCTTCCCGTTTCGACACCAGCAAAGTGTACCATGGGGCTACAGGCTTGCTATTCAGAGCATGGACATCTGTTTTACTAATTTAACGCACTGCTATGGTGACACGACGGCGCTCGATGACTTGTCGTTTGATGTGCCGTCTGGTTCATTCGTTGTCATCGTCGGGCCGAGTCATGCCGGAAAAACCACGTTGCTTCGACTGGTGGCTGGTGATGAGGTGTCAACGACTGGCACTGTTCGCTTTATGTCCCGTAACACGGAGTCGTCGGCGGAACTGGAAACTGTTTCGCCGCTGTTTCTTGATGCCACATCACCGGTAGTAGGCAAACAATTGCCACCAGCCGACACTGGCGTAGTAATTGTCGATGAATTGTCGGAGGATATCGTGCGCACTCCGCTCGAACGGCAGACATATCTGGAGAAACTTCGGTCGCACGTACGCGGAAGTATTGTGTATGCGACGCGCGACGAAGGAGACGCCTTGGCGGTGTCGGACCATCTGGCAGTGTTGCGTAATGGTCATCTCCAACAGTTTGGAACGCCGAAAGAGATTCTTACCGACCCAGCAAATGAGTTTGTTGCGACGTACTTTGGCCGGCCTGTCATTAATTTATTGCCAGCAATTCTCGAGAAAGATGGTCAGGCGATCCTCGTCGGTAATCAGACCATGTCGCTAGCTGGTCGTATCGCTGAAGAATTTTGTCGTGACATAACGGTCGGCGTCCGTCCAGAGCATGTCCGAGTGACGCGAGATGAAGGAGGTTGGCGGGGTCGGGTTGTGTCGGAGGAAGACGACGGCCAATACACAATAGTCACTGTGAAGGTAGAGGGAGTGAGTATTCGGGTCAGGTCCACTGAGTCGTTTTCAGAAAATGAGTCAGTTTTTGTCCGTCTGATGTCGAGACATTGCATTGTCTTTGATGATCGCGGACAACTATTGGATCAGTTGTGAGGGCACGTGTGATGACTCCCTACCGCGCTGTGGCCGTCATCGGAGTTGCCGTGATGGTGGGTGTAGTGCCAGTTCCAGCGTCGTGGATTGAGCAGATTTATTCGCGAGAGGTGTACTTGGTCGGGCAGCAGGTACTGACAAGCCTGTCGAGCCTCTTTAGGGTTGCGTTGCTCGATGTTATGGCGGTGCTAGGTCTTGTGGGATTCATTTATTGGTGGGTACAGGCATTTCGTACCGACGCTCAAAAATCACGTATGCGGATCGTTGCCAAAATGTGTCTCAACACAATGGCTACGACAGCTGTGCTGTATTTGATGTTCATGGTGTTATGGGGATTTAACTATCGTCGCGAACCATTGATCACAAAACTTGAGTATGACGCGACTCGGATTTCACCCGCGATGCTTCGCGATTTTTCAAGAGAAACTGTTGAACAGTTGAATCGACTACACAGCATAGCCAGCAGCACGGGGTGGCCGGCTTTTGAGGAGTTGCCTAATCGGTTTGGTCCAGCATTCGGTGTTGTCCAACGTCGGATCGGCGGTTCACGAACGGCAGTCGTTGGTCGGCCAAAACCCACACTGTTGTCTCCGTACTTTGAACGTGCCGGCATTGATGGGATGGTGAGTCCGTTTTCACTGGAGGTACTCGTTAACCACACTGTATTACCATACGAACGACCATTCCTAGTGGCGCATGAATGGGCGCATCTTGCTGGCTACGCGAATGAGTCTGAAGCTAGTTTTGTTGGGTTTCTCACCTGCCTGGCGGGAGACGAGCAAAGCCAATATAGCGCCTGGTTGTTTCTGATTCCCCAGTTAGTGCGTCATCTGCCGCAAAAGGAGCGTACTGATGTCTATGCGGGCCTTCGCGATGGGCCTCGGAAACATCTCCGGGAAATTTCAGACCGACTTAATCGGACTGTTCCATTTGTACGTCGGAATGCGAGTCTAGCTTATGACCGGTTTTTGAGAGCGAATCGGGTAGCGGGAGGCATTGCCAGCTATGGATTGGTCGTGGACTTGTTGATGGGAACCAGTGGAAGCGATGTGTGGAAAGGTCTTATGCAGCGGGATGATATGATCAGCCGCGTTCTTGGAGAAAACGATGTTTAAGCTTGTAACAACCGTCCGAGGTGGCTCAGTGAATGCTGCTTCTGCTTCAGTTCGCTACTCGTCTGCTGATGAAGCTCGCGAGGCAGCTAAACATTTGATGCATGAGCATCAGCGCGTCATTCGTGTGATGATCATCGAGGAGCCATCCCGTTTTGTCGAGTGG
>DTWD01000548.1 GCA_012963185.1 Acidobacteriota bacterium | reverse complement strand
GCGTGCAAGTCCCATTTCTCAAACACACGTTCAACTTCAGCTTCTCGTCCTTGCCGCACGATAAATAACATGCGCTCCTGAGACTCAGACAGCATGATCTCGTACGGTGTCATATGGGTCTCACGCTGTGGTACTGTCGATACATCAATGTCGATGCCAGCGTCACCGCGCGCGCCCATTTCGCATGACGAACATGTCAGACCTGCTGCGCCCATATCCTGCAGACCGATTAAGGCATCGGACTCCATCACCTCCAGACAGGCTTCCAAAAGCAGCTTCTCCATGAACGGGTCGCCCACCTGCACATTCGGACGTTTTTCTGCAGAGGCATCATCAAACTCTGCGGACGCCATCGTGGCACCATGAATGCCATCTCGGCCAGTCTTCGCACCAACGTAATACACAGCGTTACCGACGCCTTCAGCACGCCCCTTAATAATTCCGTCTACCGACGCAATTCCGAGGCAGAACACATTTACCAAGGGATTCCCTGCATACGATTTATCAAATGCCACCTCACCACCAACCGTCGGGATGCCAATACTGTTGCCATAGCCAGCAATCCCTGCGACAACACCCTCTACTAACCGCTGGGTTAACGGTGTGTCAAGTTCACCAAACCGGAGCGAATTCAATAAAGCAAGCGGGCGCGCACCCATCGTGAAAATATCCCGAATAATGCCACCAACACCCGTTGCCGCTCCTTGATATGGCTCAATAAATGAAGGGTGATTGTGAGATTCGATCTTGAACACCGCTGCCAAACCATCGCCAATATCAAGAACGCCGGCATTCTCGCCAGGCCCTTGAAGCACACGTGGTCCGTCAGTTGGTAATGTCTTTAGATGAACGCGTGAACTTTTGTAACTGCAATGCTCCGACCACATTACTGAAAAGATGCCGAGTTCAAGCAGGTTCGGGTCTCGCCCAAGAATGGAGACAATGCGGTCATACTCGTCAACCGTAAGTCCATGCGACGCAATGGTGTCCCGATCAATCACATCTCAACTCGCAAACGACATGCGGATACCGTCAAGACAGTCCCCGCCACAACCCGCTGCTGAATTCCTTTTAAGTACACCATCCGTTCTCCGCAACTCACGACGAGTTCACCGGTAACCCTCCAGGGCCAGCGAGTGCAGACAAAACGGACTGTAGCACCACACGCCCATCCCGACTGCCGACCGCATCCTCACAAGCTCGCTCCGGATGTGGCATCAGACCCACAACGTTGCGATCTCGATTGCAAATTCCCGCGATGGCATCAACCGAGCCATTAACATTCCATGCATCGTCAAGACTCCCGTCCGGTGCGGTATATCGAAATACTATTTGGCCGTGTTCCTGCAGAGATCGAACCGTGTCACTATCGGCATAATAATTACCCTCACCATGAGCAATTGGAATACGAAGGACTTGGCCCACTGTTGTGTCGCGCGTAAACGGGGTGTCGTTCGCTTCAACGCGCAGATGAACGTGTTCGCAAATAAACTTCAGGGTTTGGTTGCGACGCATCCCGCCTGGCAGTAAACCCGCTTCCAAGAGCACCTGAAACCCATTACAAATACCGATAACAGGTCCGCCAGCGGCGGCAAAATCAGTCACCCGGCTCATCACTGGAGAGAACTTTGCAATAGCCCCAGTCCGCAGGTAGTCCCCGTAAGAAAACCCACCGGGAAGCACGACCACATCAGCACCTCCAAGATCCTGATCCTTGTGCCAGACCAGATTCACCTGCTGTCCCAACACCTCCGTCAGCGCGTAATGCGCGTCATGGTCACAATTGGAGCCCGGAAAAACGATGACGGCAAACTTCATTCGATTTCTACTCGATAACTTTCGATTACCGGGTTCGCCAATAACTTATCAGCCACTTCCGATGCTAAAGTCTGCGCTTTCTCAGCAGTCTCTGCCACAATGTCGAGTTCAAAGTACTTGCCCTGCCGAACATCTTGAACATCATCGTACCCAAGAGACTGCAAAGCACCCGTGATCGTCTTCCCTTGCGGATCGAGAATCGATGGTTTTAACGTAACGAACACCTTGGCCTTCACGATCCCTCCAAAACATGGCTCGCAAATGCACGATCCATAATCGCATCTACGTGCCGAAGCTGTACATCAAGGTCAAAGGCTTGCGAAATGTCGTCGTTCGACAGTACCGCCATAACCTCAGCATCACCTAACAACAGTGACTTGAAATCAAGAGCCTCGTCATGTGACCGCATCGCGTTTCGTTGCACCATCACGTAGGCATCCTCACGGGACACACCCTGACTAGCCAGTTCTAGCAGTACGGTCCCCGAAAACACCACCCCGCGCGACCGTTCAAGGTTGTCACGCATCCGTTCGGGATAGACAACTAAATCTCTTACGATACGTGTAAAACGCCGGACCATATGGTCGAGTGCACAAAAGCTGTCCGGCACAATCACCCGCTCGACTGACGAGTGTGAAATGTCACGTTCGTGCCAAAGTGCCACATTTTCCAGCGCAGCCATCGCGTTACCACGCAGTAACCGAGCCAAACCTGTAATCTGTTCGCACCCAATTGGGTTGCGCTTATGTGGCATCGCCGATGAGCCCTTTTGCCCCTTAGCGAATGGCTCAGCTACTTCCCCGATCTCTGTTTTCTGAAGCCCACGCACCTCGACCGCAAACTTTTCAAGGGACGCTGCTGTGATCGCTAAAGTGCTTAGTAATTCCGCATGGCGGTCACGCTGAACAACTTGCGACGCTACCGGTGCCGGCGTTAACCCAAGCGCGTCACAAACAGCCTGCTCAATTAACGGATCCAGATGAGCATAGGTGCCCACGGCACCGGATAGCTTACCCACACTAATAGCTTCCCGCGCACGTACTAAACGGTCATAGTCACGAACCAACTCGGTAAACCACAATGCCAATTTCAAACCAAACGTCATTGGCTCTGCATGGACACCATGGGTGCGCCCGATCATTGGAGTCCGCCGGTGTTCAACCGCACGGTCTCGAACGACCCGTAAAAGCACCGACAGATCTTTAAGTAAAAGATCAACCGACGCCTGCATTTGTAACGCGTGAGCCGTGTCAATCACATCTGAA
Organism: Acidobacteriota bacterium; assembly: GCA_012963185.1. The sequence continues at coordinate 12,071 of DTWD01000548.1, read as the reverse complement.
GACGTCATCCCAAAATGCAACCACCTTGCAGAGGCACCGACATGCTCGGCAACGGCTGTTGTGAAAGCAATTACATCATGCTGGGTTGTGCGTTCAATTTCATCAACGCGCGCCGCATCGACCTTGCCCTTTTCACGAATATCACGGGCAGCATCAAGTGGTATCAGGCCGTGGTCAGCCATCGCATCAGCCGCGGCGCTTTCAACTCGCAACCACGTGTCGTATTTACGCTGGTCGCTCCACAGTCGACCCATCTCTAACGGTGTATAACGAGGAATCATCCCAACCCCTAATGAAACGGCAACGCTGTTTGACGAATAGCACCGCCTACGGCGGGCATCGTCGGTAACCAGACACTAAGATCAATTGTCTTCGCCGGAAAATCCTGACTCGTAATAACCACCTCGACATCCGTGCGACCACACGCCGCGAGTGCTTCACGACAAGACACGTCTGCAAGTTCAGGCACGTTATTCACTCGGCTTAGATGAGCCAGCACTACACATCTAACATTGGGCCCGAGGTGATCCTGTATAAATGCAGCCAACGCCTCGTTTGACAGATGCCCACTGTCTCCGGCGATTCGCTCCCGCGTCGACTGCGCATACGGACTGACACGTAACAACTCTGTGGCATGATTAGATTCAACAACGAGCACATTACAATCACGGAAAGATTCAATAAGGTCAGACGTCATTACCCCGATATCCGTGGCATACCCGATAATTCCCTCGGGTGTGAGAATACGGAACCCAACCGTTTCTGACGCATCGTGTGGAATCTCAAAGGGCATAAACCGTAGTCCGGACAGATCGAAAATCGTGTCAGGGGTCAACGAGTAAACGGTCGGTATATCTGTCACACCCCACTCGTTCCGCACGCCGCCAGTCATATAGACGGGTACATCATGGCGACGGGCGAACACACGGGCACCACGAGTGTGGTCCCCATGCGCATGCGTAATCATGATGGCGCTGATAGAGTCCGGATCCACGCTCAATCCTTCCAATCGCCGAGACACTTCGCGGCAGCTCAGTCCGACATCGATCAACACGTTGGTATCGGCGTACGACAGAAGCGTGGCATTCCCTGCGCTCCCGCTACCAAGGACCGTTAGTTCAACCCCCATCCTACTCAGCCGTCATTCCATCCAAACAAAAACATGCTCAAGAAAGGTTAAGCTGCGAAGCACCTACGTCCGCCTTCGTTATCGGGCCAACCACCGCTCCCGCCAGCGCACCCTCCTGAAACAAATCACACGCTACGCGCTGGACATCTTCTTGAGTAACTAGTTCGATTGCATGAAGAGTTTCAGTCACATCTATCTGGCGCCCAAAGCACATCTCCGAACGCGCGAGTTGCGACATTCGGCTCGTAGTGCTCTCAAGACCAAGCACAAAACTGCCTCTCAAGTGGTCTTTCGCTCGCTGGAGTTCAACAGTCGGCAGCGGCTGACGCTTAAGCGTTTGCATTTCATCAACAACCAAGTCGATCACCTGACGCACCGCACCACCATCGCACCCTGCATACACAGTGAGATTTCCGACATCGTGGTACGAAGTCAGACTACTGCTGACCGCATATGCCAAGCCTCGTTTTTCTCGAATTTTTTGAAATAACCGCGAACTCATCGAACCGCCGAGGACGGCATTAAGTATGTAGCTCGCGTGCCGGTCTGGATGTGTGTGCTCATATCCGGCTGTACCAAGACATAGATGTGCTTGTTCCAAATCCTTTTCTCGAATCTCTAGCTGTATGTCGACTTCTGGAGCACTGACCGGGATTGACTGACTACTGACGGGGAGCGCTGAAAATGCATCGCCGACAAGTTCACCAATCGCCGCATGATCAATATTTCCAGCAGCCGCAATCACAAAATTCTGAGCGGTGTATGCGTCAGAAAAATAGGTTCGAAGGGCATCGGCGTCAAAAGCCCGAACTGATTCAGCCGTACCTAATATCGGCTGCCCTAATTGGTGGTTCTGCCAAAACCTAGCAGTAAAAATTTCGTACACGAGATCATCAGGTGTGTCTTCAACCATTTTGATCTCTTCCACAACAACATTTTGTTCGCGACGAATATCTTCGCCAGCAAACGCTGGATTCAAAAGAAGGTCACTCAGCACATCAACCGCACGGGGTAGATGTTCGTCTAGCACTTTGACGTAATAACTGGCACATTCCTTGGCTGTAAAAGCGTCGAGGTGCCCACCAATCGAGTCGATCTCCTGGGCAATGCCTTCAGCGGTGCGCGATGTCGTACCCTTAAAGAGCATGTGCTCAACAAAGTGCGCAATGCCAGAATGAACCGGGTCTTCGTGGCGGGAACCACGGGTTAACCATGCCCCCAAGCTCACGGAGCGAACGGCCGGCATCGACTCGGTCAGTAGGCAAAGCCCATTGTCGAAGACCTGTCGCTCGATCATGTTTCGAGAAAGCAGCTACCCAACCAGGTACTGCTTGTGCTGTTATATCCTTGCAACCTATTGTTTTTTAAGGACTAAAAGCGATCCGTCAAGCATGTAAATGATAGCACAGAATACATAAACACCGCGTCGCGCATTACGGTGCCCATGGTACCATGCGTGCTTCTAACGAGGTCATTGGCTTCTATGTCCGCGCAACAGGCCCTCACTGAATTTGAACCGGATGCACTCGCCGTGGCACTTCAAGAATTCAGCGCACATTCTTTTCACGCACGTCAGATCTACCAATGGATCTACAAGCGTGGTGTTACTGATTTTTCGCAGATGACCGACCTATCTCAAAATCTACGGACTCAACTTGCCGCTCAATTCACGATTCCTACACCCACGGTGTCACATCGAAGTACGTCCTCCGATGGGACCGTTAAGTTTTTGATGAATTTCGGCGACGATCAACAAGTCGAAACGGTTTTCATTCCTGACACGCCAGCCATGACTTTTTGTGTGTCGACTCAGGTTGGTTGTGCCATGCAATGCACATTCTGCCTGACCGGGAAAATGGGTTTACTCCGAAACTTGACAGCTGGCGAGATCGTCGGCCAGGTACGGGTCATGGCACACGATCTCAAACTCGTCGACCGACGATTCAACATCGTCCTCATGGGAATGGGTGAACCGTTACACAATTATGACGAAACGATGAAAGCTCTCAGGATTTTGGGAACCGACTGTGGACTCGCAGTTGGTCCACGGCGGATCACACTGTCTACAGTTGGTGTATTACCCGCGCTTGAACGCTTGGCCAGTGAATCAGTCATGCCGAACCTAGCGGTGTCACTACACGCTACGACAGAAGAACTGCGTGACCGTTTGGTCCCCGTCAACCGAAAGTACGGGCTGGCCGAATTAATTGCAGCCTGCCGTCGTTTCCCAACCAAGCGTCGCGATCACATCACGTTTGAATATGTGCTTCTGCGTGAGGTTAATGATTCCGTCGCAGACGCGCGGCGCCTTGCGAAGCTTCTGAGTGGTATCAGAGCGAAAGTGAATATCATTCCGCTTAATGAAGCCGTGGGGATTCCTTACCGACGTCCTAGCGACCATCAAATAAACGAATTTGCGAGCGCGCTCGCAGAGTCTGACCTAATTGTTTCGGTCCGCAAGAGCCGTGGTCGTGACATCCGTGCTGCCTGTGGCCAACTTCTCGTAGAGGGCACCAACCCTTCACCCGCCCAGCAAGCAGCTCAACTGCTAAATCAGTAATACGAAGTCTGATTTGCAGCAAGATTATGGTGTCGAGATCATCGACTCGTTGACCAACTCACCGGCCGGACTATCAGTAGCAGTAAGTATTCGAACATGCACACGGACATTTTCCGGTGGGGGCACCGGCACTTGGACGCGAAGATAGTTATCCGTCAAAACGACCGTGCGCGCTCTCTGCCTGAGGGTTAATCCAGGTCGAATTCGACCGATCTGTGCAGTCCGAAACTGTTGCGACAAAACTGAACCAACGTCACGCACAGCCCTAGCTCTGTCTCGAATTGTTTGACCATGAACTTTCCCCTTCATCTTTGAAGCCTCAGTACCCGGCCGGTCTGAGTAAGGAAATACATGAAGGTATGTGAGCGGACTTTGCGTGAGAAACCGAATATTCTCAGTAGCGTGAGCATCGGTCTCGCCGGGAAACCCGACAACCACATCACTGCCAATCGCTGCATCGGGCGCATTCTGCCGGATACGGCCGACGACCTGTTCATATTCGCGACGGGTATACGGCCGACGCATTCGTCGCAAAACCGTGTCGCTCGCATGTTGAAGTGGAAGATGGAAGTGCGCCGCAAAACGCGGACTCGTTGTCATTAAGTCAATAACCTCAGGCGTGCAATCCATGGGTTCCAGTGAACTCATCCGAATAACAACATTCGAGTCCTGCCGATCCAATGCCTGCAACAATCCGAAAAGAGAGCTCCTCGGATTCAAATCTCGACCGTAGGACCCTAGATGTACGCCAGTTAGTTGCAACTCACGATATCCAGCCCCTCTAGCATCTTCGACTTCCGTAAGAACTCGATGAAGCGGCACACTACGCCCCCCTCCGCGGGTCGAAGGAATGATGCAATACGCGCACGACTCATCACAACCTGTCTGCACGCACAGGGTATACGCCGTTCGACCAGCTTCGCCTGGTTCAATCATCGCGCCACACGCACCATCACCTTCTCCAAATCGATTGGCTGTTGTCGGTAATGCGAGCTCGACCTGTTCAAGCAAGTCTTGAACCAGTCTGTCTTTATTCTCATTCGACACAACCGCTACCACGCCAGGCAACGCTGCCACTGCTTCCATATCGCGCGTTGTATAGCAACCGGTGGCGACAATTTTCGCTGTTGGATTCACTCGTGCCACCCGGCGAATCGTTTGGCGCGTACCTTGGTCGGCGGCAGCCGTTACCGAACAACTATTGACAATCACAAGGTCAGCATCTTCAGGTGAACTCGCATGACCTCCCACCGTGCGTATCTGACGCTCCAGCGCAAACGAATCTGCTTGATTCACCCGGCAACCGAACGTAACGACAGCGTATTTCATTGAAGGGGAGTATACGTGGTCAAGAGAATGTCGTAGGTATGAGCTCAAACCAAGTGACAGCTCTTCCGAGGCAACACTAAGTAAGCCGTTGTCCTGCTTATCTTTCGATGTACCTAGTAATTCAAACCTCAGCGGACATATTTCAGTAGTGCACCACCGTAAGCAACCACCGCACCATAGATCGTGCCATTCGCACTTACGGCTACACCTTCGGGGTTAGACCCATCGATAAAAACATCAAAGGACCCATTCCGAAGATTTCCGATACGGATCCCGAACTCCCAACCAGGATGTTGCCCGTTACGGGACGATGCTGAATCCGCCACATAGACCGTATCGTCATCCGCGATGTGAAGCCCACTCGGCCGACTATATTGATAGAACGATTCAATAAACATTCCATTTGTATCGAACACTTGTAGCCGGTCATTGCCGCGGTCTGCGACTACTACCCGTCCGCTTGAATCAAGGTCGATGGCATGGGGCGTACGAAATTGACCAGGCTCTGTACCGTGAGACCCCCACTCCATCAGATAAGTCCCATCTGATGCGAATTTGACGACACGAGCGGTCGTGTGCTTGCCCGCGCCGGGAAGTTGTCCTCCATGACCATCCGCGACATAAATAGTGCCGTCAGGAGCAACAACAACATCACATGGCTGGTCCAGTGTGTCGCGACCGGGTGCCCCGACACCAGGAGTACCCAAGGTCATCAGGAGCTCACCATCTGCACTGAATTTCAGCACAGTATGTCCCTTGCCCTCTCGCTGAGGATCTTCACCATTCGGGCCCTGTGCATCAGTCACCCACACATTGCCATCAGGGTCAACGTGCAACCCGTGTGGTTGAATCATTAACCCACCGCCAAAACTTTCAACCAAGTTACCGTTCTCATCAAACTTAAGAACTGGGTCAAAATCCAAACCCGCGCATGAATTACCACCACATCGCTCCGCCACCCAGATATGCTGACCGTCCCGGTCCATATCCACACCACCCGTCGAGCCCCACATACGGCCAGTCGGCAGCACTGCCCAGCCGTCGATGGTACGATACGGGTTTGGTGCGTCGTTCTGAGGTTCGATTGTTGGCTGGCCGCTCCCGCCGGCGACAGTCGAGAAAAGCACAGCAAGCGCCAAGCACGGCAACAAACCATTACGAGGTATTTGCGGAAAGGCCATGGCGGAACGGTATCACTCTCGGCATGTAAACCTCCAATCAGTGGTGATAGTAACTATCTTCAGCGAACCATTGATACGCTCAAAAAACCATTTTTCTTGACAGGCCATCACACACGTTATGTCGGCTTCAAAAACGGCGACCCAGGCACCAACTCCATCACTCGGACAAGCTGCGACCCCGCTGGCTATTCTCGTTCTCATGTTGGGAAGTTCTGTTTTTCTGTTTGGGGAAACCTCATCAGCCGGTCCTAATCAAATTGCGATGTTGCTTGGTGCAGCAGTTGCGGCATTAATTGGTCTCAGAAATGGCCATACGTGGTCCGACCTTGAAGCCGCTATGGGCCGCAGCATCGCTACGGCAACTGGACCACTGCTGATTCTGCTCATGGTCGGATCAGTAATCGGCATTTGGATACTCGCCGGTGTAGTTCCGACAATGATCTACTACGGCCTCTCGCTGTTAACGCCCTCGATCTATTACGCCGCTGCGTGTGCGATCTGCGCCGTAGTTGCACTTGCAACAGGTAGTTCCTGGACAACCGCCGGCACGGTTGGACTTGCCCTTATCGGTATTGCCACCACCTACAATCTTCATTTAGGTATGGCCGCTGGTGCGATCATTTCGGGAGCCTATTTCGGTGACAAGATGTCGCCACTCTCGGACACGACAAACCTTGCACCAGCAGTTGCCGGCACAGACTTGTTCACGCACATACGACATATGACCTGGACGACTGTGCCAAGCTTCGGCATTGCCCTACTGTTCTTCATTGTCATTGGTGCCATCACGCCGCCACCAGTCGGGGGAAATGAGCTCACCGCTGTAACGTCAGTGCTCGAAGCAAATTTCTCAATCGGACCGCATTTGTTGTTTCCGGTGGTCGTCGTGCTGGGATTGGTCATACGCCGTATGCCTGCATTGCCGGCTCTGTTAATCGGCGCTCTTGTCGGAGTTGTTTTTGCCGTCGTGTTTCAACCGGATGCGGTCCTACTATACGTCGGTGATACTACGCTGCCACGTCCGATTGCACTGCTTCAAGGTGCCTGGCAAGCTCTCTTTGCAGGGTATCTCATTGACTCCGGCAACATGGTCGTCGACGACCTTCTCTCGCGTGGCGGCATGGCAAGCATGCTTACGACAATTTGGCTCATCATCACAGCAATGATCTTTGGAGCCGTAATGGAAGCCACTGATCTACTGGAGACACTCGCGGCGCGTATCCTACGGTTAGTCCGGAGCACCGGTAGTCTGATTGCAGCGACACTAGCGACTTCTTTCGGTGTGAACGCACTCGCCTCTGATCAATATATCGCCATCGTGCTTCCCGGTCGGATGTTTCGCAGTGAATACGAACGTCGCCACCTGGATCCGAAGAATCTTTCGCGAACACTTGAAGACAGCGGCACCTTGACATCCGTACTTATCCCCTGGAACACCTGCGGCGCATTTATGGCGCAAACGCTTGGCGTCTCAACACTAACTTATGCACCATTTGCGATCTTCAATCTCATTAACCCGTTTATCGCTGCACTCTATGGATTTCTGAACGTGAGCATTACCCCGCTACCGACAGCGAAGACCCAGTCCCGCGACGACTTCGTCAGTTAACCGAGTGCCAGCCACAAGGGCGAGTAGAACCGTGACCAAGACTGAACACGGCTCAAAAGCTAGGGCGCCTCAGTCACTTCAGCTTGGAGCACCTGGTCGAGAGCCAACACACGTCGGACTGCATTGTTGACGGCACGACCAGTGAACGATGCACCGGTAACCGGTCTAATACCGCGGCGAATGACCAGTTCATCATGGAGAACCCGTCCGTCATATTGACGAAGAAAATCCTGAGGCGCCATATATTGCGCAGGCTCAAAAAACACCGTGACATCTACACGAATAATTTGACCAGTGGTATCAAGAGACACAAGAACGCTCTGACGCTCTGTCTTCGCAGTATGGGTATCAATATATGCACGTCCGACCACAATTTCATTTTTCCGTGCGATATACCGCGGGAAAATTTTTCCCTGCATACCGACACGGGCCAACGCTGCGACAGCACTCATTTGTTCGGTGGTAAGAATCACACGGTCACGGGTAACCGTCGCATCCGGGTAGACGGCTGCAAGAGCTTCCTGCCTAGAAATAACACCTTCCTGAGCCGTGAGAGCACCCACACCAGCAAGACCCAGCAGGATCATGAACGACGCCAAGCCTTTAGACAGACACTTCACCTCAGAAGAATAGCTCTATCTCTCGACAAGATACGAAGAAGTCCAGGAGAAATTTATCGTCTGATACGAATCGGAGGATGTTTCAGAAAATCAGCCAAACGCAGAGGTCCTGCAATCCGATTCAAAAGTAAGGTCGTCTTACAATTGCACTCTGACTAAACCGAGTGTAGGCTGCAAGCCTCTGGAGTTTCAGCGATGAGTCGGACGTCCATCATTTTTGTCGCATTGATACTGCTTCCACACTTAGCGACGGCCCAACAGACTGAGCCGCCTCGCACGGATTGGGACACACCAGACTTCAGTGGCTACTGGGAATACAACACCGCCACACCACTTGAGCGTCCCACCGATGTTGCCGACAAACCCGTGCTAACTCCAGCTGAAGAAGAGGCCTATATGGTCGGGCTTTATGAAGCTATCCGCCACGAGAGAAACCTGCAGCTCAACGCCGATTGGTGGCAGCCAGGAACCCTCACCAACGGCCGTACTTCCCTCATCGTCGACCCGCCGGACGGTCGACTCCCGTTACGAACGGCCCCGGCCGACCAGCGCGCGCAGACTATTGGATTGCGATCAAGGCTCCGCCCTGCGGATGGACCAGAAGACCGTGAGCGCTATGAACGATGCATTATGGGGCGAACGGTACCACTCCTCTCGCAGGCGCCCGGTAAACTCGCTCAAATCTTCCAAACACCGAAATACCTTGCCATCCTCCACGAGCAGAACTCCGACCTTCGGATTATTCCGATTGCCTCAACGAGTCGTAGCGAGCACATCTCAGAAAATATACGACATTGGCAAGGCGACTCGCGCGCGCACTGGGAAGGTGACACACTCGTGATCGAGGTCACCAACTTTAACGGCGCATGGACGCTTGCCGGAGAAAGTAAAAACGTGCGGTATATCGAACGTTGGTCGATCGGAGCTATGAATACAATCGATTACGAATTCACCGCACATGACACAGAATCATTTGCCGCCCCCTGGACGGTAACCTTTCCGATAGCACGGGCTACAGGCCCACTATTTGAGAACGCCTGCCACGAAGGCAACCACAGCATGCCGCTCATCCTGAACGGTGCGCGTGTGCAGGAACGCGCCGCACACCCCGACACCCCATAGGGGAAGGGGGCTATTGTCCCAGAAACCGTTCCGTGAATGCATCGGTCGCCGTTTGCACGACCGACCCTGTTTCTGTATTGACGTCAGCGAAATACGCAGCAATGCCTCGTCTTTCAGACCACGTCAATGCATCTTTCGAATCCATCACATACAACGCTGTCGAAAGAATATCGGCCACGACCGCATCTTGATGCCAGACGGTTACCGAACTGCGACGATTTACCGTTAGACCCGTCTGGGGATCAATGACGTGACCAAGACGCACGTCGTTATCCGTCACAATGTCACGCTCTGAACCGCCCGTCGTCGCCACGGAGCCTTCGTCAAGCTGTAATTCAAGGATCGGAACATCACGGAATTCCGGGTGAGCGACTGCAATCGACCACCTATCGTCACCGGAGATCGATGACACGGCAACTTGGCCTCCAAAATCGATAAGCCACGAACCCGGCTCAACACTTTCCGCACGGCGGACTCGATCCAGCGCCGCACCCTTCCCAAACCCGCCGGCATCAATGGCAACATCTACTGCCCGAGACAGCGCGCAATTCTCTGAGTCAATGGTTAAATGGTGAAATCCAGACCGTGCTTTAGCCGCGGCGAGTTCATCCGCATCGGGCTGGCGTCCTTCTCCACGAAGTGACCACGCGTCAATGAGCGCTCCGATGGCCGGATCAAAGGCACCGTCTGTTTCCTCGTACCAATAGGCCACTTGGTCCAGCAAAGAACAGACCCGTCTCGGTGCGTCCAACCATGTCCCAATTGGCTGCCGATTCAACGTACTCAGTACACTGTCTTCTCGCCAACTACTAAGGTCTGCTTCGGTCTCTTCAATCAACCGTACCATCCGGTCAAGTCGCTCAACACCGGCAGATCGACCTGGCGACTCGACAACTAAGGTCGCTAACGTTCCCATTAAAAAAACGGTTCGTTCAACCCGGATCGGGGCAACTGTCGGTTGGCATGCAACCGAGGAAAGACACAGCAACATGCCCGCGGCATGCACTTTCATAACGATAAGCGTGCCGAACCAGGAAGAGCCGTATCAGGCGTCCCAGTTGGCAAGCGACTAATACGATAGCCAATAATTAGGTGAATGCCGTACCCAACCACAAAGAATGTGCTTGTCACGATGTGGAGCCAGACAAATCCAGCAATCAACGCTGGTGTTGTCATTACTTGAATCAAATAGCCAGACACTGCCATGACAGAAAAACTAATGAGTGATGTCCACCCCGTGCGGCGGTTGGCAAGATTTGAGGACAAAATCTTCCGAATCGAGTGCGACCTGAACAACATGCCAAAGAAGGCAACAAAAAAAGGTGCCGCCACCAGATGCAAGGACAATGTGGTCGACTCCCATGGATGGTTAACGATCGCGAATGGATCATCGGTAGTCATCAGGTACTTCATATAGAAGTACACGAATCCAGTTACCCCAACGACCACATGAAACGTGTTGAATCCCCACCGTTCCCACCGGGTCATGGTGTGATCTCTCCTGCCCCGATGCGAAGCACTTGGTCAAGCGCCATCACGCGACGCACCGCAAGCGTTACGGTATTTGCAGTAATCGTTGCCCCGGCAATGGGGCGAATCACGCGTTGAATCGCAAGATCACGATCAAGCGGTCTTCCATAGAACTGAGCCATCCACGATGGCCTCGCAATGTAGTCCGGCGGTTCAAGAAATACGGTGACGTCAATTCTTCGAACACGGCCATCAGCATGCAGGGACACGACCAGGCTTTCCTTTTTTGTTCGAACCTGGTGGGTATCAACGTAGGCTCGACCAATCACTTCGCCATTTCGCCTGGCGATATACCGAGCATAGAGTTTCGAATCCACGTCGGCACGGGACAATTCTTCGATTTGGTCGACTTGGGCATCCGTTAAAAAGATACGCTCGGAGGTGACAGCAGCGTCGGGAAACGCCGAGGCCAAAGCCTCCTCCCGTGAAACAAGACCAAACTGAGCATGCACAATATTGCCTGCGGCAAAGCACAAGGCGACTACGAACAACAACCGCCTTGCGCCTCTCACAAATAAGCAGTCTGACATTTATCCCTTACTTAGAAACCGTACCCAAGGGCCACATTGAACTGATCGAGCCCGGAATTCGCATCATTCGTATTCTTCATATAGTCAACCTTGACCACAACGTTCGGAATGGGCTTGAACTCAAAACCAATTGTCCGCCAATTGTTCAATGTCGACAGGCTTCGACTGTATCCAACCGGCATCTTTGCCTGCGTATCAACGCGTTCAAATTTCACATATGGCGTAAACACCGGGCCGCCGATATCTGATGTTTGCGAAAGCAGGTTATAGCCGAACATGACGTAACCACCTTCCATCTTTTCGGCAAGACCTTTTGACCCCGTTAAATTATTTTTCACGTTAAAAGCAACGGCATCATCAATGCTGGCATTCGCCCAAAGACCACGAAAATCAAACCCACGCACCTGGGCCTGACCGTGGAAATCGACAATTCTCGTACCCATGTTTTTTCCAGACCCGAG
>DTWD01000547.1 GCA_012963185.1 Acidobacteriota bacterium | reverse complement strand
TATCTTTTTCTTCGACGCCTCGCTTGCGCCGGTTCTGCGGATTGAATCGGGTGATGTGGTACGACTGGAAACGGCTACAGGAAACCCGCGATGGTTCGAAAACGCGGGCGTTCCCCGGGATCAGATCCCTCCCGAGCTATACGCGGTCTATGAAGGGTATAACTCCACTAACAGAGGTGACCATACCCTGAATGGTCCTATCTTCGTGAACGGGGCCGAACGGGGCGATGTATTGGAGGTTCGTATTCTTTCCGTTGACGTACGGTTGTCTATAGCCGGCCAGGGCATCGGTAGCCGACTTTTCCCTGGGGAGATTGATGCCAACGTGTCCCGGGTCCACTGGATCGATTTAGTAAATAGGACAGTCGAGTTTGCGCCGGGGGTGGTGGTTCCGATTAAGCCATTTTGGGGGGTGATCGGAGTCGCCCCACCGCCGGATATGGGACGAGTGAGGAGTGGCGCGCCGAACTTTTTCGGTGGCAACATGGACAATCGTGATCTTGGACCGGGCAGTATCTTGTACCTGCCAGTTCAAAATTCCGGTGCTCTGCTCTCTATCGGTGATGGTCACGCAGTCCAGGGGTATGGTGAGATCTCTGGTTCGGCCGTGGAAACTTCTCTCAGGGGTGAGATCCAGGTGTTTCTACACAAGAACAGAGAACTCAAATGGCCTCGCGCTGAAACCCCCACCCACTACATGACAATGGGGCTCGATGCTGACCTTGACGAGGCCGCACGAATCGCCGCCGCCGAAATGATCGACTTATTAGTTGAGACGAAGGGTATCGACCGTGAGACGGCCATCCTCCTGTGCAGCGTGGCCATGGATATGGTCGTGACGCAGGTCGTGGATGGAACCAAGGGCATTCACGCCTTGGTCGCCAAGGCGGTGTTTAGAGACTAGCAGTCTGTCGTGAAAGTTTCGCGTTGCCCGCGAATGGAACGAAGCGCGTTCGCGCCGTTTTTTTTCGACCACCACATGCGTGGATCAGACCCCTCTGAAACGGGGACCTCAGTAGCGGAACAGATAGGACATCTTGGCAAAGAATGCGTGGTTTGTCCGCCGGAGAGCCGTGGTCGGAAACAGCATGTTGTCGATGCGAGTACCACGCTGGTAGCGGTCGTCGTACCCCAGAAACGCAACGGTTCCAGCATTAACGCGGTATGTCAGCAAGACGTTATTTCCAACCGTCATTGCCATGGTGTTGTGCTCCATGATGTGGCGCAGGAGGAATCGGTCGGTGAACTGGAAAGTCGTCCGCAAGCGATAGATCTGGACGTCGAACACCTCGAGGTCGTTGGTCGGGTTAACGAAGCGGCTAAAGACGCCGGTCAACCGTGTCCCAAGCCGCGAGTTTGGCCTCAGGTTGAGGAGGAAGTTGCCGGTCATTGACCGGCCGAGAAACGGACTGTCGCTAAAAAAAATCCCGTCGCCCCAGTTAAACCCGGCGGTGGCACCCATAAGCGGCGTGCTGACCAGAATTGCGTAAAAGCCATATCCGGTTCGACGAAAGTCGATCTCCTGAAAGCGTTCGAGGTCGCGGCTGACGTTGGCGCTGACCAGCATGTTGTTCCGAAACTGGAAGCTAGCCTGCCCCAGAATCTGTTCATCTTGCAGTATGCCCGTGTGGTCGTAGAGTCGCAGATAGGTGAACGATGGTCCCCAAGTGCTCAGCGACGATTCCGGCCACCACCGATACGATACGGTGCCAGACGTTTGCCGCAGGTCCACTCGAGGCAGGAAGCCACTCTCGGTCCGGAACTCAGGATCGATGCTGCTGTACGACACGTTGTACCCAAGGTTGCGCCCCTGCCGCGTCAGGTCCGCCTCAATGGCGGGCCCGTTCAGCGTTCCCTCCAACTCGTTCTGCGTCGACGAAGCGACCGCCAAAAAGCTCGCACGGTGCGTTTGCCCCAGACGGAACCGCCCATCGATTCCCCCGACCCGGTTGTAATCCTGCCCGAATTCCCGAGCCGTCATGATGGCACCCAGATACGACTCTGAGTAGAAGTCATACCGCGCGCGGCAGGCTTGCGCAAGCCAAGGTTGGCGCGCGCCAGCAGCGCCACCGCCAGAAGTCCGACCGCCATCACCAGCAGGGCGGCCGGCGC
>DTWD01000546.1 GCA_012963185.1 Acidobacteriota bacterium | reverse complement strand
TTTTTCTTGCTGCTCGGGCGTTCAGAAAATATCTTCACCTAAACCCCCAAGCACCTCGTTCAGGGCAGATTAGTGCACTCGAGGCGGAGTTGCAGACCATTCAAGTGGCAAGACTGCCACAAATCCTCAAGAGCTTTCGTGACAACGCGCGCCAGATTATCGCGAGGCTGAGTGGCGTTCTTACTGCTCCTCAGGTGGGGCCCGAAACGGGATACACAAAATGTGTGGTGCAGACGAAAGCGCACAAGAGCACAACCTTATCGACGCACTTACTCAAGCAGGGCATTGAAATCGAATGGTCCTACCGACCGCTGGACTCATTTGGTGCATTCGCTCAATATCGCCGGCGTGATAATTCGTATGCGGAAAGTATCTGGCGGCACCTCTTGGCGGTACCCGTTCATCCCAACTTGGAAACGCACGACATAGATCGGATAGCTGTAGCCTTGGAGCAGTTTCAATGACTGGGCCCTCTGAATGGCTGGGAAGTTTGCGAAGATCGTGGTGGCAGAGGTCCTATCGGAGAATCCATGAGGGTGCGAGTCGCCCGTTGAATCAATATGCGCTGAATGCAGGCACCAGGAAAGCTTTTGAAGCGTTGGTAAAGGATTTAGGACTATGTCTCCAACCAGGCAATGATGACATCGTCCTTGATTTAGGTGGTGGTGATGGCTGTCTTTCACGTGAGGTGTTTGACTCATGTCGTCGACTCGTGGTGATGGATTGGTATGCACCAAAAGACGTAAATACGATGTCGTTTGTTATGGCGGATATGTATCACCCACCATTCCAGTCAGAAGCGTTTACGCGGTTATTTACCTACAGTACGTTTCCACATCTTGGATCATCTGCTTCGGCGGTACGGATGTTGAAAACTTGGGATCGTCTGTTGAAACCTGGCGGTGTTTTATTCATTGGAGATATTCCAGATCGATCCAAGTTAGGAGTAGCTTTAACGCGAGGATTCCGGCGGCTGTCGACATTCAAAGGCTTTAAGTATTACTTCGCCGTTTCGATGGTGAGTATGTTTTCCAAAACGTTTCTCGTTCGAAGCCTTCAGGATCTTGGATACCAAGTGGCGGTGCTCCAGCAATCACCAGGCCGCCGGTTTCATCGCGAACGCTTTGATCTGCTAGCGAAAAAATTAGGTATTAATGCTCAACAAATCTGACAAGAAAGTCCGTGACGCATGATCACGGCTGAGTTTACGCAGCAAGTTGACGCAGATGCATGGAATGCGCGAGTACGCCAATTCGCAGGCGGTTCAATCTTTCAAACAACCTACTGGGCCTCCTATTTTTCAGCATACTTGGGCGCCCGGCCGCATTATCTGATTCTCCGTGAAGCGAATGAGATTGTTGGCCAGTTGCTCATGTTGGAAATGCTACGCGGACATGAAAGCTTTCTTGGAAACGTCACCTCATTGGTCGGTTCTCTCGGCGCACCGTTATTACGCGTACTGACTTGGCGTGAGGGACCGTTGTTAGCAGAATCATCTCATCAAGCCGAAATCTTGTTAGCAAGTTTGCAAGGGATTGAACGCCTCGCGATTGACCGAGTGATTACTGGAATAGATGAGGCGTCTCTGCCGATTGGCCAATCTTCCAATGGGTTAAAAGCAATGCTTCTTGCTGGTGGATTTCAATCTCATCAACGCGCAACAGTGCGTATTGATGTACGACCCCCACTTGAACACCTCTGGGCGGGTTTAAAGCAGGGGGTGGCACGTACTCCCGTCCGGAAGAGTGCGAAACAGGGTTTAGCGTTGCAGCATGTTAATAGCCTCGAAGATCTACGAGAGTTCTATCAGCTTGTGACCGAATGGCGAAAGGAAGAAGGATTTCCTTCTTACCGATTTGAACGATACAAAGAAATGTTTATGAACATGCGCTCACACTGTGAATTCTTTCTGGTAAAGCAGGCGGAATGTATTGTCGCTGGTGCTGGACTGATTCATTTCAATGGTCAGGCTCATATATTGACTCCTGTCATGTCGAGTGTGGCTCGGCGTGAACGTGTTTATGCAGGTGATTTCCTGTACTGGGAAATGATTCGATGGTGTCATGAAAACGGGTTCTCGGTCTTTGATCTACAGGGCATTTCGACCGTGCCATCTTCTGCTAAGGAGACGGGGATACGACGGTTTAAGGAGAAATGGGGAGGTCAAGTGATTGAATATCCAGTTTTTTCTGCGGTCCTAAAACCCGGACGATGGCGGTTGGTAAGTGGACTTCAGAATGTGAAACATGCGATCCGGCGGTGGCGTCACGGTAACTGAAATCGAGTGTGGTCATATCAAGGACATGTGTCGAGAATTTCTGAGAGAAAAGAGGATAAACCTGAGATACTTTGTGAGAGGACGAGAATCACGTGCCACGAAAGGGCTACCCAATGATTAATGAGCTCAAGAATCGATTAAAGAGTATGCGCGTGGTTCAACCCATGCTTCCTTTATGGCGGGTTATACGTGAACGGTTGCGAAAGGTTCGCGCAGAGCAGAGTGACCTACCAAACTCGGTTTCAATAGAACTGACGAATGAGTGCAATCTGAAATGCCTAAAGTGCCCGACCTACGAGGCAAATCGATCACGTGGGATGATGAGTCAAGATTTATATCAAAAGATACTGGATGACATTCAAGGGGCAACCTCCAAAACAGAGCTTGCACTTAGTGGTGGTGGCGAAGCGATTCTTCATGAGGAATTCGTTGATTTTGTTGCGAAAGCGTCCTCTGTGCCGAACATCACAACGGTTGGATTTGCAACAAATGGGCTGGACTTACATCCGGCTGTGTCCAAGCGATTGCTTGATGTTGGCTTACGACAACTCAAGGTGAGTCTCGATGCTGTCGATGCGACCACATATCTTAAAATCA
>DTWD01000545.1 GCA_012963185.1 Acidobacteriota bacterium | reverse complement strand
TTACGGTCACGTATCGAAACGAAGATGCGTTCTTACGGTGCCTGGCTGAAGACAATTCTAATATTAATATCCATCTGCTCATGATTCGTTCACTGAGAGTCCGTCTGTGGTGTTCCGTCGTCATTGACGCGAGCACTGACGAGTAGATTTGTCATGCCGTAATTACCTTCGTGGCAGGCGTATTCGAAGATTGGCTGTTTGTTTTTGCGCATAGGCACTGAAACAGTCCATGACCGGGCAAAAGAATCGGCATCGTGGACCGTGTACTCGTAGAGCAACGTGTCTTCGGCTACGCGGGAAAAGCGCTCAACCAACAGCATGTTGTCGCTCGATCCACGAAACGAGGTTTTTGCAGTGAAGTTGTTTGTTTTAACGACGAGTACGTCACCGTTCCATTGACCCCGTGAATCTCCACGCCATTGCCGTACGTGCGATGGGAGATGGTCTGTTCCGTCAAGCGAGATGACGCGGGCGTCGTGTACCATCTCGTTCAGAATGACAATATGGTCGGTCGTTTGAAAGAGTTGCATGTTGTTGTTGTATGCGCTCGGATTCATCGGTGGTCCCGCGTTGAATCCAAGAATGCAACGTTCAAAGGCACCTCGATCTTCAGGACCATGTGCGTCTCGTGCAAGTTGGGCTCGGCGTATTTCGGTTCGCGACCGTGCTTCCGGTGACCGTGCTGGGATGCGGCCTGTAGGGGGATCGATAAGAAGAGAGGTGCGACGGTCGGTTGTTAATTGTCTGCCGTAATCCCACCAAAAGTCGTTGTATCCGCCTGAAAGCGGAATGCGGCCATCTGGTCCGGGTTGGTCTTTGTCCAGAGTTGCAAGGCGTTCTTCCGAGAATTCAGCGGCTTCTTCTTCTGTGAAGACATCTTGGTCGCCGAGATGACTCGGGCGTTCGAGTGGCGTCAGGCTACGAAAATCCCAGACGCCTTGTAAATCGGGTCGGCCGTCCGCCATGCGAGGGACTTCCCAGGCAGTCGACTCGGGCACGGTTTTCTGATGTTGGCCGGTTACGATTGCGGGTGAGAGGACACACAGACCAGCAGCCAGCGCATATACGGTCAGTTCAAAGGACAGACGGTCCATCAGCCACCCCCTAATTCATAAAAGTTGACCTCTGTATTATGCCTGTATCCGGCCGTCCTTGACAGACAGAATTAGACCCGTACAGTAGATACGTAAGGAGACACGTTTGATGACACTACAGCGGTTTGTGCTTCTAGTGCTCTGTATGGTGGTGATCGCCGGCGGTGGCATTGTTACCGGGCAGGAAGGTTGGCCCCAGTTCCGTGGTCTAGCGGCTGGTGTGGTTCCTGATGACCCGAATCTTCCTGAGACGTGGAGTGACACAGAGAATGTTGCCTGGGCCACAGACATTCCTGGTCTTTCTTGGAGTTCGCCGGTTATTACTGGGGACCATGTATTCGTGACTTCAGCCATCAGCGCTGGAGATGAACCGGACCCGATTAAGGGCCTCTATGACCCGGGTATGGAGAATGGTTCTGAAGGGTCAAACAATGAGCACCGATGGATGCTGTATGACCTTAGTTTTCAAACCGGCCAGATCCGGTGGCAACGAGAACTACATAGCGCACCTCCTCCGATGAAACGGCATCTGAAGAATAGTTTTGCCTCCGAGACGCCGGTCACCGATGGTCGGCGGGTCTATGTGTACTTCGGAAGTATCGGATTGTTGGGCGCGTTTAATTTGAGCGGAGAGACCGTCTGGACACAGGAGATTGACGTCTACAATACGACGCTCGAGATGGGAACAGCCGCCTCGCCGATTTTGTATGGTGATCGCGTCTATATCGTTAATGACAATACGACACGTTCTTTTGTTGCGGCGTATGACAAGGATAACGGTGATGAGCTCTGGCGTGTGGACCGTGATGAGCGCGGGCAGAATTGGTCTACGCCGTTTGTCTGGGAAAACGAGTTGCGCACCGAATTAGTAACAGCTGGAACGCAAGGAGTCCGGTCGTATGATCTTGACGGGCAGTTGCTGTGGGAGATTCATGGTATGTCAGGCCTGACTATCCCGACACCATTCGCTAGTCATGGTCTGGTGTACATCAGCTCCGGGTATCCGGGCGGAGGTTTGCGGCCGGTGTATGCGGTTCGGCCTGGTGCCGCCGGGGATATTTCATTGTTTCCGGAAGAGGCTATGCGCAGTGGTATCACCTCGGGATTTCCGGGTACCCTAACGTCGTCTGAAAACATTGCGTGGTCCTACCCACTCCTTGGTACTTACAACACGACTGCAATTGTCTATGGTGACACGTATTACACCTTACTGGACCGCGGATTCCTTGTTGCGCATGACGCGCGGACTGGGGAGGAGGTTTATAGCCGCAAGCGTTTGGAAATTGGTAATGGTTTTACGGCGTCACCGTGGGCGTACAACGGCAAGTTGTTTCTGTTGAGCGAGGATGGGGAAACTTACGTTGTGGAGGCAGGCTCGGAGTTCAACATTCTGCATAAGAACCCATTGAATGAAATGACTCTCGCGACGCCAGCGATCGCACGAGGAAGCTTGTTTGTACGCACGCAATCCAAACTGTACCGTATTGCAAAAGGGGACTCGTGACATGTCGAGACGGGAAATGAGGCACGGTTTTACCGGAGCGTCGAGCATCGGCGCACTTTTGTTGGTGCTTGTTGTCTGGTCGAGTGAGCGCGTGCAAACCCAAGCGATTGAATTGCATGAGGTCGGACAGATTCCTGGTCCAGTTGAACTTGTTCGGATACGTGGACAGTTTGCCTACGTGTCAGGCGGTCATACATTTACCGTCTATGACCTTTCCGACCCCTCGATGCCGATTGCCCGAAGTTCTTTGACGTTTCCCGAGGAGATTTGGGGCTTTCGGTTGACAGATGATCGTGCCTATGTCGGTGCAAACTTTTTCGGCCTAGGGATTCTCGATATTTCAAATCCCGATGCACTGACATTGATCGGGCAACACAAAACCCTTGGCCAGACGAAGATTGGGGATGTTGCGCACGGTAAGGTAGGAATTATTGATCATATGGAAGGCTTTGTCCTTGTTGATGTGACTGATGAGGCCACACCGCAAGCTGTTGGGTCGTTCTTTCTTGATGGATATGCACGAGACGTTGTGACCGCAGGTTCCTTTGCGTATGCGACTGATTCACCGTCAGGACTTTACGTGTTTGACCTTTCGCGAACGGGCGAACCGGATCCAGTCGGTGTAGTACATGCTCCAGCCGCACCTCGAGACATTGAAGTGGTACCCGGTGACGCTAGCCATCCGACTTTAATTGTCGGCGCAGGTGGGGGTAACGTGCAGATCTACGATGTGTCGAATCCGGAATCTCCAATGAAAATTGCGACATTTGAGACACCGGGTCGAGCGACCCGGGTGTCGGTGGATGACCATCATGCCTATGTGGCTGACAGTGCGTCTGGCGTTCGGATTATTGGCTTGACCAATCCATCGACACCAGAGTCAGTTGGAATGTTTATTACTCCTCGTCCGGCCCGGGACGTGTCGGCGGATGGCGCATTGGTATTAGTTGTGGTTGGTGATAGTGAGCGTGAAGGCGACGACCGGCATATCCTGATTTTGCAGCGGCAGTGAGCCAGAAGCGTCGGCCTTTTAGGTCAGGAACCACATACCGGCGATCAGAAAGAAAGCCCCGGATAGGCTGCTAAGTACCGGGGTTCGGAGTATGGCGTGGTCAATTAAGATAAAGAGAGTCACGCCGATCATCCAGGTCAGATTCATTACACCCGCGACAAAAGCAAGCGCCATAAGTGCCCAACAGCAACCGACGCAATGGAAGCCATGTCGGATACCCATTTGGACGGCGCCAGCACGACCGTCTCGCCAGGACGTGAGAAAAAAACCGATTGGTGACTGGCAATGGATCAGGCACCGGTTTTTCAGAGGTGTTATCTGGAAAATACCGGCAATGACGAGAATTACACCTGGCACCAATGGATTGGTCGGAACGCCCATTGGGGAGGCCAGTCCGGTATAGAACAGAATAGTCTGAACTGTTGCGGCGACTAGGCTGAATATGGTCCACACAAGGAGATAGCCAGAAAAGAAGAGTCCTGGTAGTAATGTTTGTGAGCCAACCGCTGTCCGACGCATAGCTAGGACCCACGACCCGGCAACCGGCAACATCATCACCGCCATCATGGCAGTCCACATCAATGTATTCCTGATAAACATTTGGATGCCGAAAATGAAGCTTACTGAGTGACATTCCAGGAAAAGTAGGAATAGAGGGCATGTGTATTTTCGACTGAGAAACCAAGCGTTGAGTCGGTGTGCCGAGATTTCCCACGAGCCATCGTATGGACAGGGCCATGAATAACATTGTGGAGATTTGAAATGATCGCATCTCCATCACCGTCGGCTCCGGGAACTGCACTTATTGCCGTCTCAAAGATGCCAGGAATTACGAGCGTCTTTTGACGGTCATTGTCTTCGAAAGTCATCGGCACGACGCGGGTTTCGAGTTGTTCTGACACGAAACGGCTCAACACTGACCATGGACCACCAGTGTGTCCAGAAAAAATTGACTCAAGCGCGTGACGTTGTGCTGGCGATGTGGCTTCGTCTACGTAAAACACCTGGGTCCAGTCACCTTCGTACATCGTTGTTGGCGCATCAAAGACCACCGCAATGTTGGTGTTGTTCAGTGAGACGTCATTAAACTGACCGGAGTCAATATGGAAACACCAATGACCGTGGCATCGGTCG
Organism: Acidobacteriota bacterium; assembly: GCA_012963185.1. Next base: position 179 of record DTWD01000545.1, on the reverse strand, counting down.
CCGTCGCAGGTGTGCTTGAAAGAGACGTGGGCAGGACAAAGCAGTTGGCAACTACAGTTTTCGAAAAGAAGTCCCTTGGCGTTCCACTGATGAGATGCCATGTGATTAGGGTTGTAGTGCATCGATTCGGACCGCCTGTAAGACGGCCGTTTCGTCTGCAAGTAACCCGTTTCCTGACG